>JANXRW010000061.1 GCA_025356655.1 Betaproteobacteria bacterium
TGGAGCAGGCGCGCTCGTGCCTGCGCTGCTACGGGCTGCGCTGGCGCATCGAGGACTGGCACCGGGTGCTTAAGAGCGGGTGCCGGGTGGAGCAGATGCAGCACCAGAGCGCCGAGCGCCTGAAGCGCGCCCTGGGCATCCAACTGGTGATCGCCTGGCGGATCATGCTCATGACACTGCTGGGTCGGGAGTCACCGGATCTGCCCGCTGAGGTGTTGTTCTCGGATCTGGAGATCCAGGTGCTGGACGCGTTCGTAAAAAAAACGCACGGACCCACCCACCTGCCTTGGCGAGGCAGTGCGCCTAGTGGCCCGCATGGGCGGCTACCTGGGCCGGAGCAACAATCCACCGCCCGGGCATCAGGTCATGTGGCACGGCTACACTTACCTCCAGGCGATGTGCCAGGGCTACGCCCTGCGGCATCCCCAGGAGGATTCGTGAAACTTGTGGGGAAAGGGCAGAGCTAGCCTCGTCACCGGGCGTCCGCTAGGTGCCTGTTCACATCGATCCATCGGTCCGCATCAACCGGGGATTGCGGATCGTTGGCGCAGCGAAGTTGGCCGGCCTGGCTGGGGGCTACCACGGCCATCCTGGCGGATTCGCGCTTCAAAAGGGCAATGGGAACGGAGTTCAGCTTCGCCGCCGCTGGTATGGCGCGTGCCTGCTGGGACCGGCGGGCGAGCCTCGGGGCACCCTTAAATTGCCGGTTCGAATAGCGACAGCAGTGCAACGAACCCGTCGACTTTGGCCGCACGGCGGTACCGCGCGCTATGCACAGACACGCAGAACACCCCGGCGGCGACAGAGATTTCCTGATCGCCTTCGGAGCGTGCGAACCGGATGACCTCGACGATTGCCGCGGCTGGAGAGGTGAGCGCGGCGCCGACGAAGAGGCTAAGGACGATCCATCTGTTCTTCGTTTCAGCTATTTCCCTTTTCGGGGGGGAACAATCATCGGCCTACTTCTTCAAGCCCTGGGGGGCGGCTCCCAGGAGCCCCGGGGGATAGTTCCTCGAAGGAGATGCCCCTTCCGCCCCCCTCGCTGCGCTAAACTGCGTGAGCCCCTGCGGCGTGCCTGCCGGGGCTGTTCCGACCAATTTCGGGAGCCCGATTTCATGCTGAAGGGATCAAGGATCGCTGTTCTCGAGAGTCGCACCGGCGAGCGCTTGTGCGACCTGGTGGCACGCCAAGGCGGGGTGCCGCTGTGGGCGCCCGCGCTGGCCGAGGTGCCTAGCGTCGACCCCGTGGAATTGCAGTCGGTACTGGACCTATGGGCGGGCGAACGCTCGCCGGTGGTCGTTTTGCAGACCGGCGTGGGCGTCAGTGCGCTATTCGATGCCTGCGAGGGTCTAGGGGGCGCGGCGCAGTTGCTGGAACTCCTCGCGCGCAGCCTCGTCGTAGTGCGCGGCCCGAAGCCCACGGCGGTGCTGCGCGGCCGGGGGGTGCGCATCGACCTTGCGGCGCAGCCCCCCCATACCACCGCCGAAGTGCTGGCGGCCCTGGGCTCAGAGCTCCTGGGGGGGCGTGCGGTTTTCGTGCAGCGCTACGGCGAGAGCAACACGGAACTGGAGCATGCCCTGACCCAGCGCGGGGCACGGGTGAGCGAACTCGTCACCTACCAGTGGGCGCTGCCCGCAGACACCGCGCCGCTCGGGCGACTTCTCGAGGCGCTCCAAGGCGAACTCGATGCGGTTGTGTTCACCAGCCGTTCCCAGCTGGAGAACCTGCTCGCCTTCGCTGCAGCACGCGATCAGCTGGCCCGGGTGCTGCAGGCACTGCGTGGCTTGGCGGTTTTCTCAATCGGGCCGGTGTGCACGGCGGCGCTTCTGCGCCAGGGCATCCCGGTTCGCGCCGAAGCCACTCCGCCGAAGCTGGGCCCGCTGATGAGCGCGCTCGAGCGCGAACTGGGCAGTTCGGCGCCGCAGGCCATTGTCCTTTTTGCCCACGGCGCGCGCGACCCGCAGTGGGCGCAACCCTTCGAGGAAATCCGCCGACGCGTCACTGTGCGGCGGCCAGAGCTGCAGGTCGTACTCGCCTTCCTGGACCTCATGGGGCCGTCGCTGCCCGAGTGTATGAGCGACTTGGTCGCGCGAGGCGTTACCCGAGTGCGGCTGGTGCCGCTCTTCCTGGGGCGCGGCGGGCACCTCAAGGAGGATCTCGCGCGCCTGCTGGAGGCCATTGCCGAGGCACACCCTGGGTTGGTGGTGGATTTACTCCCCGCCCTAGGCGAGATGCCTGAGCTGCTCGAGGCCGTGAGCCAATGGGCCGCCCGTTGAGACGGGGCGGGCCCCGGTATAATAGTGGGCGGTGAAGGGCGCAGCCGCGCCGCCCGCGCGTGGAGGCATCGATGGGCCGAGGATGGCTTGAACGGGGTTTCGAATGGATGCTCTGGAGATGCCGGTTCCTGGCGCTCATCGCCGTGCTCGCCAGCGTGGTCTCCGCGTGCGCGATCTTCTTCATGATCACCGTGGATGTGCTTGACACCGTCACGCACCTCCGTGCGTACGTGGATGGGAGCTTGGAGGAGCCCGCACGAGCCCTCCTGCGACGGGATACCATCGCGCACCTGGTGGCCGCCGTCGATGGCTACTTGCTGGCCACGGTGCTGCTGATCTTCGCGCTGGGCATGTACGAGCTCTTCGTGAGCGAACTCGAGGTGGCACGCGCCTCGCCCTTTGCCCAACGGGTCCTGGTGATCGAGAGCCTGGACGATCTGAAGAACCGGCTGGCGAAGGTGATCCTGATCATTCTCGTGGTGGCCTTCTTCGAGAAGGCCTTCAAGATGCCGATCGACACCCCCCAGGACCTGCTCTATCTCAGCGCCAGCATCGCACTCGTCGGCTTGGCGCTTTACCTTACCCACGCATCCGAGGGGCCCGCGGCACCCGCGGGGCATCCACCCGGGGCCGGACACTAGACCGGCGCGCGCGGGCTCTGACCGCCGTAACGCTTTGAAGGATGATGCACATGAGTCGCGCTTTTGTTAAGGACGACGACACGGCTGCGGGGTCGGAGGAGCTTCCCGAACGCCCCGTCAGTACGCAGCCCAATTACGTTACCGCGCGGGGCCTTGCGCAATTGCGCCGACGCCAGGAGGAAATGCTGGCCCGTCACGCGCAGCTGAAGCAAGCCGCTGAGGCGTTCGACCGCCCGGAGATTGCTCGCCTCGAACGCGACCTGCGCTATGTCGCACAGCGCGTGGACACAGCGCAGGTGGTGGAGCCGGGCAGCCGACGCGCGGACGAGGTGCACTTCGGTGCGACCGTCGGCGCCCGCGAACCCGATGGGACCCTGCTGGATGTGACCATCGTCGGCGAGGACGAAGCCGACGTAGCCCAGGGGCTGATCAGTTGGGATTCGCCCCTGGGCCTTGCACTGCTCGGCGCCCAGGTGGGCGACACGGTCCGCTGGCGCCGTCCGGCGGGCGAGGTGGACCTGGAGGTCGCGTCGATCGCCTACGTGGGCCTATAGAGACCGCACCTCGGTGCGGAAGATAATCTTTTTCGGGAAGACCACCATGTATGACTTGCGCATAGATAACGCCATCCTCCACGACGGGCTTGGCGGGGCAGGCCGCCGCGGAAGCATTGCCGTGGAGGCGGGACGCATCGCCGCCCTGGGCGAGGTGTCCGGAACGGCCCGGGAGACCATCGACGCTGGCGGGCTGGCGGTTTCGCCTGGCATCATCGACACCCACACGCACTACGACGCCCAGATCACTTGGGACCCGCTCGCGAGCCCGTCTAGCGCCTTGGGTGTGACCACGGTGATCATGGGCAACTGCGGCTTCACCATCGCGCCTTGCCGTGCGCAGGACCGCGACCTCGTGATGCGCAACCTCACCCACGTGGAGGGCATGTCGCTTGACGCCCTGCGCGCTGGAATCCGCTGGGAATTCGAGAGCTTCCCGGAGTATCTCGACCTACTCGAGCGCCAGGGCGTGGTGCCCAATGTGGCGTGTTTCGTCGGCCACTCGTCCGTGCGGACCTATGTTCTGGGCGCGGGCGCGGCGTCGCGTCCAGCCGACGCCGGGGAAATCGCGCAAATGCGCGCGATCGTGGTGGAAGCCATGCAGGCTGGCGCCTGCGGCTTCTCGACCACCACCAGCCGACAGCACAACGGCGAGAGCGGCATTCCCATGCCTTCGCGCCTCGCCGACCAGGCGGAGATGTCCGCGTTGACCTCCTGCTTGGCCGATCTGGGGCGCGGCACGCTCATGATTACCAAGGCCGAGGCCACGCGCGTGGGCTGGATCGAGGATCTGGCCAAGGCCGCAGGCCGGCCCTTCATCGTGGCGGCATTGCTGCACAACAGCGCGGTGCCTGAGGCCACCTTCGAAGATCTGCGCGATATCCACGCCGCGCGCGCGCGGGGTCAGCGACTCTACGGTGCCGTGGCCTGCACCCCGCTGGTGTTTGAATTCTCCATGCGCGAGCCCTATATTTTTGAGGGGCTGGAGTCCTGGGCGCCGGCCATGGCGGTGCATGACGACGGGCAGCGCAGCGCACTCTATGCGGACCCGGCTTTCCGGCAGGGAGTTATCGACGAGACCGCACGCCCGGCGCGGCGCCTGTTCAACGGGCAGTGGGAGTACATGCGCGTGAGCGTGGCGGGCCGCGAGTCCGGTCAGGCCCTGGAGGGGCAGACGCTGGCCGCGTTGGGTGCCGCGCGGGGTGTGCATCCCCTGCACGCGCTGCTCGATCTGGCGCTGGAGGAAGGCCTCGATACCGTGTTCACGGTGGCTCTGATGAACACCGACGAGGAGGCCGTGGGCCGCATGCTGAGCGACGAGGCGAGCCTCGTGTCGCTGTCCGACGCCGGCGCCCACCTGACGTTTCTCTGCGACGCCGGGTTCGGACTGCACTTCCTCGGGCACTGGGTGCGCGACCGCGGCCTCATGTCTTTGGAGGAAGGCATCCGGCGGCTCACCTCGCACCCTGCAGACCTCTTTGGCATTTCTGACCGGGGTCGGCTGGTGGCAGGCGCCTGGGCGGACCTCCTGATGTTCGACCCCGCGGCCGTGGGGCGCGGACCCGCGCGCCGGGTGCGCGACCTGCCCGGTGGCGCGACCCGCCTCACCGGCGATGCACGTGGCGTTCACGGGGTGTGGATCAATGGGGAGCGCATCCTGGAATCCGATGGAACGCTGCGCCAGCCCGCGCGCCCGGGAAAGGTCTTGCGCCGGTTCGATGCTTGAGTACCCCGAGGGCGGGCGGCGGCAGTGGAGCGAGCGCCGCAACCCGCCATTGGATCAGCGAAACCTCGAGCGCCAGCGCTAGGGGATCGAGGACTGAAATACAGAAATACAGAAGGGCGGCCGTCTCGACGCCTTGAGCCCACGCGACAACCGGTGCGTCAGTCACATCAGGTGAGATCGGCGGGGCGGCGGTTGATCGAGATCTTTGCAGCGGTAAATTCTGTCCTCGCTGCCGCCGGCAGAGCAAGCCGTTCCCTCATCTTCGGTGGGTGACCCAGCGGTCGCTGATCGCCTTCCATGATCAAAAGAACGTGGGCCGGCTTGCTGCCAGCCGCGATAAACACCAGGCCACTGTCTGCCGCCTTCTTTGCGCGGCTGGCGGCTTTATTGAACGCGCCCCTCGATAGGGTTCTGATCGCCATCGGCCATGCCCCGTCCGCGACTTCAGGAAGGTAGCCCCATTGCTACAAATTGTCCGGTCGCTAAAGGACGCTTGACTCGCCGGAATGACCAACCCGTCGCTCGTCAAATGTCAGGGCGCTGGAGTTGGGTGGTCGGTGCTAGGAACGGGCTCGTACACCGCGGTTGAGGGATGACGCAAAGGCAACCTGGCGGGGCTTCGACGGATGTTCGGTTGTGGGTCGCCTCGGCAGGATCTATGGGTCTGATATCCCGTAGAGTTTTGCTGTGCACACGCCCCCATTTGCAAGACGACGGCCGGGTAGACACCCTCGATGTCTGCTAGCAGCAGCGCCTTCAACGAGCGGCACCGGCGCTCGTCAAGCTGCGCCAGGCCAGCATCCCTGGGATGGCTAGATCGCGCTGCTGTATGTGTTTCACCCGGCCCCTGCACTTGAGGAACCTGGGCCGATCCTCGGCTTCCGCCGTCCTCACCTTGCCTACGCGCCCCGTCGCGTAGCTGCCTCGCTGCCCACGACCATGGGCGTCGGCAAAGCCGAGGCTCTTCCACAGCGCGCCCGCCAGAGCAGCGAAGCGTTGAGGTAAAGTTACGGACGGATGGGATCAACTCTGGCTGGGCTACCGTGTGCTGGATCCCGTTTTGTTGGTCCTTCCCGCAGGATAGGCGGTGGGATCGGAAATGGATTGTTCCATCGATGGCGCGTCTGCGGGGCATGGGCCGTGCTTGGAATTGCCGGGCGCGCAACCCGAAGCAGGTCCTGGCGCGGGTCCGGGGGGGGCAGGCAGAGCCTTTGATAGCCTTGTGCGCCTTAGGACGACGACAGGGGCAGGTCGATGGGGTACTCGGCGCACTGGGCCAAGGCGTTGAGGCACGGAGCGGGCTGTGCGCAACGGGCGTGTTCTGTCCCCGCGGCCTTGCCTGAGGCGGCCGCCGCGCTTATGCTTCAGGCTCGGGACGGGGTTGGCCTCCCGCGTCGGTCCGTACTTGATTGGGTGAGGGAGTGCGAAATCGTTGCAGCGCTGGGGTTTTGGAAGCAGATGAAGCAAGCGGACGCAGGTGCCCCTGCGTGGACGTCCCGCCACGAGCAGGGAGGTAATCCATGCTCGGGTGGATGAGCAAGAACCGGTCGCAGCATCCCCTGGCGGATGAGAAGAAGGCTCGCGACCTGCTGGCAGACATTCCGGCCAGCGATCCATACCGCGCCCTGGAGGAACTGGCCTATTGGCTGGAGTCGCTGCGTTCGGCCGAGGACCTGCGCCCGGGCCGGGTGTGGGAAATCATTTCGCTCGTCGACCGTGCGGCCAAGCCGCATCAGCGCAAGCTAAGCCAGGAGTACCTGGAGGTGTCCAGCCGCCTGCAGAAGTTCCAGGAGCAGCGGATATGGAACGGCGTCGTGGAATTCTGGCGCCAGCTCGCCGCTGCCTACGAGTTCTGCTTTGCTCAATCGGTGCCGGTGGGGGCGTTGCGGCCGTTGCTCCCCTCCATGGTGGCACGTGCCATACGTGCCCACACGCTGGAACTCAAGTGGGCGCTCATGCGCTATGGCCCGGTGGACCCCACACTCTGGGGGCGCCTTAGCGCGCTCTACTCCCAAGCCGAGGGGGCGGATTTCGCGGACCGGGTGTGCGAGGTGTACCCCGGGCCCTTTGGCGATTCCACGGTGACGCGCGAATATCTGAAAGCGCTCATGTTGATGATGTCGAGCAACGGCAACCTGCCCCCGCGCAAGCTGGAGATCGGCGAGCGCGTGGTGGCCCAGTTGTCCGAATTCTTCGTCGTGCAGGCCACGCCGGGTCCTGGGTGTGCCTACCTGGTGGACCTGAGCGCGGCCAAGCCCCCGGCACGGCTGGTGGCACGCGTGGCGCCCCAGTCCGCCTGCCGCTACTTTGGGCCCGGATCGGCGTCCGACCGGCTGCGCAAGTTCATCGAGCGACTCGAGACCAGCGGCAACGTGCCCCCGGACCTCAATCTCGGGGCTGACTTCGACGCCGATAGCGTCGTCGACGTCCTGCGCCACCTGGAACGGCAGTGGGCGGTGGTCCCGCCAGAGCGCAGTGGCGAGCGCCGGCGCACGTTTTCTCGCATCCAGGTTGTGCATGAACTCGAGGGCATCCTCGGCGTGCTCACCGTGGCTGGAACGGCTGCGAGTCTTGACATGGGCGAGACCTGGACGGTGGAAAACGAGAGTGAGCAGGGCTTTGGCGCCGTCATCCCGGCCTCGGGCGGTGATTGGATCCGCGTCGGCGGTGCACTGGGGTTTCGATACGAGGACGGCCATTCCTGGGGTGTCGGCGTCGTGCGGCGCCTGGTCAATACGGACGACAACCAGCGCTACGTGGGCATACAGACGCTCACCCGGGGCTGCAACAGAATCCGCTTGGTGCCCATCGGGCCCAGCGGCCGTCCGCTCGATGGTGCCCAGGATGCCGTCATGTTGCCCAGTGGTGCGCGAGACAGCACGGCCAGCGCGGAGGTGACCGTCCTCATGCGTCTAGGCGGATTCTCGGGCCAGCGCAATTTTGAGATGACCGCCTACGACCGCCGTTACGTCATCGCGCCCAAGGCGCTGGTGGAAGCCGGTGCGGACTTCGATATGGGGCGCTTCCGCCTGGTGCAGCGGGTACTCTAGAGCCTTGCGCTCAGGCCTCCAGGACTTGGCGCAGCCAGGTTTCGATGTCGCGGATTTCTTCCGCGCACACACCGTGGAGCATCGGGTAGACGTGCCATTGGACCTTCAGACCCAGTTCCTGAAGATCATCGCGGGACTGTTGCGCCAGTGATACGGGTACCACCGGGTCCTCGCTGCCGTGTGCCATCAGGACGGAGGCCCCACGATTGGCGGGCGCCAGTTCGGCGGGCAGCGTGGAGGACAGGGGCAGATAGGCCGACAGCGCCGCCACGCCAGCCAACCGTCGCGGGAAGCGCAGCCCGGCCTGCAGCGCGATGGCGCCCCCCTGGGAGAAGCCGACCACGACGATATTCTTGGCAGGAGAGCCGCGGGATTCCTCGCGCTCGATGAGTCGCTCGATGGCGTGCTGGGAATCGCGCACGCCCTTTTCGTCCTCGCGGGCGGTGAGATCGTGGCTGATGATGTCGTACCAGGCACGCATCACATAGCCGCCGTTGATGGTCACGGGTTGCATCGGCGCGTGGGGAAACACGAAACGCACCGGATCCACCGGCAGCGTCAGTTCCTCCACCATCGGCACAAAATCGTTTCCGTCTGCGCCCAATCCGTGCAGCCAGATCACGCTGTGGCGGGGAGAGGGGCCAGACTCCAGTTCGACGCAACTCAGCAGTTCAGTGGTCATCTCAGGGCCTTGATCCAGCGGTGGGCCGCGGGTGCCGAAGCTGGCCCCACGCCCAAAGCCATGTATTGGGGGTCACGCAAGACTCCTGCCATGGGGCTCAGGTGGCCTTGGGGCGTAGTGCGCTCTTGGGCCGGAACACCTTGATCACCGCCTCGTGCGTTTCCACATAGGGCCCGCCGATGAGGTCGATACAATAGGGCACCGCCGCAAAAATCCCATCCAATGTCTCGCGGATGGCTTTGGGTTGGCCCGGAAGGTTCAGGATCAGGGCGCGCCCCCGCGTGACCCCCACTTGACGCGAGAGGATGGCGGTGGGCACATAGCGCAGGCTCACTTGGCGCATCTGCTCGCCGAAGCCGGGTAACACCTTATCCGCCACGGCGAGTGTGGCCTCCGGGGTTACGTCCCGGGGTGCCGGGCCGGTGCCCCCTGTGGTCAGCACGAGGTGGCAGCCCGCCACGTCCACCAGTTCCTTCAAGGTGGCCTCGATCTGCGATTGCTCGTCCGGAATCAGTCGGGTCTGTGTGCGGTAGGGACTGGCCAGCGCCTCGGCGAACCAAGCTTCCAGGGAGGGCAAGCCCTCATCGCGGTAGGCGCCACTGGAGGCGCGATCGCTAATGGATACCAGCCCGATACAAAGGGCTACGTTTTCGGTCATTGTCAACAAAGCTCAACTCAATGTTTGGAGTATAACGGCTTGCCCTGCTGGGTGTCATCGCCCGGGTCCTCGTCCTCGTCTTCGTCCGGGCCCTGCGCCGCGCCGCCTTGTGCGTCCGGCGGGGCGAAAAGTGCTTTGAGTTCTTGGAACAGCGCCCGGAAGCTGCGCGGCGCTCGCGCCTCAGCCTGCTCCCGGCGGGCTGCCCGCACCAGCGAGGCCAAGTGCTGCCGGTCGCAGGCGGGGTAGCGCCCCATGAGTTCAGCGAGTGCCGCATCGCTCGCGAGGAGCCGGTCGCGCCAGCGCTCGAGTTCATGCAACTCGGCCACCGCCGCACCGGAGCGTTGCCGGATGCGGTCCAGCGCCGCGGAAACGGGGTCCGGGTCGATGTCACGCATGAGCCGGCCGATGTACTGCATCTGCCGGCGCAGCGCACCGAAGGCGCGGATTCGCTTAGCGTCGCGCACGGCGTCGCGCAACTCCTCTGGCAGCGGAACCTGAGCCAACTGATCGCTGGAGAGTTCCACCAACTCCTCGCCAAGCAACTGCAAGGCGATCATTGCCTTCTTGCGCGAGGTCTTGCTCGGACCACTGTACACTTCCTCTTCTTCGTCCATGCCCATCCTTGGGTGATGCCGGGGCCCTGCCCCCGTGCTGGTATCATAGGCGTGTCGGCCCGGGCTTTCCGGGCCCCTATTATTTCAGGGTAACCGTGCAAAGCGAAGAGTTCGGCCATCGGCCCGAAGCACTCCAGGATATCGTTAGCCGTGCCCTGGACCACGCCCGCAGTCGCGGCGCCAGCGCGGCCGAGGCCGAGGCGAGCGAAGGTCTGGGGCTGAGTGTGGTCGTGCGCCGTGGCGAGGTCGAGACCATCGAGCATAACCGCGACAAGGGGCTCGGTGTCACCGTCTACATGGGCCAGCGGCGCGGCCACGCCAGCACGTCGGACTTCGCTCCCGAGGCCGTGCTGCGCGCGGTGGATGCCGCTCTGTCCATCGCCCGCTTCACCGCCGAGGACACCTGCGCCGGCCTCGCCGACCCAGCACTGCTCGCGCGCGATGTTCCCGACCTGGATCTCTACCACCCCTGGGCGCTGCCCGTGGAAGAGGCCGTGGACATGGCCCGCCGCTGCGAAGCGCAGGCCCTCGCCGCAGACCCTCGTATCGGCAACTCCGAGGGCGCCTCCGTCTCCACCCAGCGCTCGCATTTCATCTACGGCAACACCCTGGGGTTCCTAGGCGGCTACCCGAGCACTCGGCAGAGTATCTCCTGTTCGGTCATCGCCGTCGACGCCGAAGAAATGCAGCGCGACGACTGGTACACCACCGCGCGTGCGGCGGCCGATCTGGACACTCCCGAGAACGTGGGGCGGTTCGCGGGTACCCGCGCCGCCCGTCGCCTGGGCTCCCGCCGCCTCGGCACCTGCCGGGTGCCGGTGCTGTTCGAGGCAACCCTAGCGCCCAGCCTGTTGTCGCATTTCGTGAGCGCTGCCAGCGGCGGCAGCCTCTATCGCCGAGCCTCCTTCCTCCTCGACAGCCTGGGCCAGACTATCTTTGCACCGCACGTGCAGATCTCCGACATCGCGGACCTTCCCCGCGGTCTGGCCAGTGCGCCCTTCGATGACGAAGGGGTGGCCACGCGTACCCGCGAAGTGGTGCGTGACGGGGTGCTCGAGGGCTATTTCCTTGGCAGTTACTCCGCACGCAAGCTCGGCATGACCACCACCGGCAATGCGGGCGGCAACCACAACCTGTTGATGCGCAGCACTGGCGAGGATTTTGAGGCGCTGCTGTCCCGGTTGGGAACGGGCCTGCTGGTCACGGAACTGCTGGGCATGGGCGTGAACAATGTCACGGGAGACTATTCGCGCGGCGCCGCCGGGTTCTGGGTGGAGGGCGGCGAGATCGCCTACCCGGTCCAGGAGATCACCGTGGCGGGCAACCTGAAGGATATGTTCCGCGGCATCCTGGCTGTCGGTACTGACGCGTTGCCGCGCGGATCCCGCCAGTGCGGATCCATACTCATCGACGGCATGACCATCGCCGGGGAGTAGTCACCCCTGGGGGCCGGCGCGCGGGAAGCGTGCAAAAAAGTCTGTCACATCCACGTTCCCGCCGGAGAGGATGACCCCCACGCGGGCGCCCGCGACGTCGACCCGGGCCTGGAACAGCCCGGCGGTGGCCAGCGCTCCCGTGGGCTCCACCACCAGCTTCATGCGTTCCCAGAGAAACTGCATGGCCAGCAGTAGTTCCTCATCCGTGACGCTGAAGAGCTCGTGCACGTAGCGCAGTACCAGCGGGAAAGTGATCCTGCCCAGGCTGTGGGTGCGGGCGCCATCGGCGATCGTTGCGGGGTTCTCGCAGTGCTGCAGGGTGCCGCTGTGGAAGGAGCGTACGGCATCGTCACCGGCCGCAGGTTCCACGCCGATGACCCGGCACCCCGGCGATAGCGCGGCGGCGGCCACCGCGCAACCCGATAGGAGTCCACCCCCGCCCACGCACACGAAGAGGAAATCCAGGGGCCCCACCTGCTCGAAGAGTTCCAGTGCGCAGGTGCCCTGGCCGGCCACCACGTCGGCGTGGTCGAAAGGCGGAATGAGGGTGAGCCCGTCGCGTCGCGCGAGGGCTGTGGCCACGGTTTCACGATCCTCGCGCAGGCGGTCGTAGAGCACCACGCGGGCGCCGTAGCCGCGGGTGGCAGCAAGTTTGACCGCCGGTGCATCCGTGGGCATGACGATGGTGGCGGGGCTGCCCAGCAACTGCCCGGCCAGCGCCACGGCCTGGGCGTGATTGCCCGACGAATAAGTAATTACGCCGCGGCTGCGCCGGGCGGGGTCGAGCAGGCTGAGCGCGTTGTAAGCGCCGCGGAACTTGAAGGCACCGACGCGTTGAAGGTTCTCCGCCTTGAAGAAGGCCGTCGCTCCGGTGCGGCGGTTGGCTTGGCTGGAGACGAGCGCCGGTGTGAGGTGGGCCACCCCGCGCAGGCGCCCGGCAGCCGCGCGCACCTGGTCGAAGTCCACTGCCAGCGGTCCGGGCACTGCGGCTGCGCCCCCGGGCATCAGAGCGTTCGCACCCGCACGAGGCCGTGCGTCTGCCTAGCGCTCCCCAGCGCATTGCGCAGCGGCCGGCCGAAGAGCGCCGAGGCGATCTCGAACACGTCGCCAGGCTGTGCGGCCACGCCGGCGGTGAAGCTTCCCGTGGCGGCACCGAAGAAGTGCACGTGCACGTCGCCAGGCCGGCGAAAGTCGGCATATTTGAAGTGATGGTGCTCGAGATTGGCGATGGAATGGGCCATGTTGTCGTCGCCGCTCAAGAACTCGGAACTCCAGATGGGCTCGCCCTGACGCAGCAGTCGTGCCTGGCCGGAGACACTCGCGGGCAGGTCTCCGAGCAACACCTCCGGTCCGAAGGAACTCTGCCGTAGCTTCGAGTGGGCCAGGTACAGGTAATTCTGCCGTTCCATCACGTGGTCCGAGTACTCGTTGCCGAGTGCGAACCCCACCCGCAGGACTTCGCCGCTCTCAGCGATGACGTAAAGCCCTACGAGTTCCACTTCCTCGCCACCGTCGAGCGCGTAGCCGGGCAGTTCCAGGGGCTGCTCGGGCGCCACGGCCCAGCGGCCATCGCCCTTGTAGAACCACTCAGGCGCCACGCCTTCGGCGCCCGCAGCAGGCTTGCCGCCGTCGATGCCCCACTTGAACATTTTCATGGAGTCGGTGAGCTCGCTCTCGGCCTTCGCCAGTTTAGTGTGCATGGAATCGCGCGCCGCCGCGCTCCCCAGATGGGAGAGGCCGGTTCCGCTGATGAGGCAGCGCGCCGGTTCCGGGTGGTCCAGCGGCAGCAGCAGTCGGCCCTCGCTGACGATGGCGTCGTAGGACTCGCTGGCCCCGCCCAGGCGTTCGGCGGCGAGCACCGCCAGACCCACGCCGCGGCGCCCTGCCTCCAGCGCTAAGTCATAGACCCGCTCGGTGCCCTCGAGCAGGCCCACCGCCGTCGCGTCCTCCGAGGGGATGCCCACCCGACGACGGCCGCTCTGATCTTGGAACTGGACTAATCTCATGGAACCCCCCTCGCGCTGTTGCGCTGTTGTCGTGCCCGGCTTTCTGCGCCGTGTTGCGGCTCGCCGTCCCATCGGAGCGAGAGCATCCGCAAATCGCGCGCGAGCGTCAAGCGTTCCGGGGGCAGCACGGCCGGTTGGGCACTGGGGCTATACTGCGGCGACGCGGGATGCGCCGGGTGCGCGTCAGGCGAAGAGGAGAGGAGCCGCCGTGAAGTCGACAGTCAACGGAATCGAGGTGAACTACGAGGTGGAAGGTGCGGGACCCTGGGTGGTACTCAGCCACTCCCTGGGCTGCAACCTGCGCATGTGGGATCCCCAGGTGCGCGCGCTATCGGGCCAGTGGCAGGTCCTGCGCTACGACACGCGTGGCCACGGCGGCAGCGCTGCGCCCGCCGGTCACTACACGCTCGGCCTTCTCGCCGCTGATCTACAGGCATTGCTGTCCCACCTCGACATCGTCCGACCCCACTTCGTGGGGCTGTCCATGGGCGGGATGATCGGCATGACCGCCGAGGTGGCGCACCCTGGGCTTTTCGCCAGTCTCACGCTCTGCGACACGACGAGCCGCATCCCGGCAGAGGCCGCGCCCGTCTGGGCGGAGCGCATGCGCATCGCGCGCGCCCAGGGCATGGACGCGCTGGTGGAACCCACCCTCAAACGCTGGTTCACCGAACCCTTCCTCGCCCGACAGGATCCCGCGGTGGCGACGGTGGCTGAGATGATCCGGACCACCCCGGTGGACGGCTACGTTGGCTGCTGCGGCGCCATCGCGGGCATCGACCTCACCGGCCGCTTAGGTGAGATCGCCTGCCCGGTACAGATCATCGTCGGCCAGCAGGATGTGGGCACACCCGTGGCCATGTCGCAGGCCATACACGATGCGATCCCGGGATCCTCGCTGGCGGTGCTGGCGCAAGCCTCGCACATCTCTAACCTGGAACAGGCCGGCGCCTTCGACGCGGCGCTCACCGGCTTCCTGCGCCAGGCCGGCGCTGCTTGACCCTCCCCTCAAGCGCCTGCGGCAATCAGGCGCTTGAGCAGGTCGCCCTTGGCAGCGGTCGCGGCCCCCGTGAGCGCGTAGCCGTGCAGTCGGCCTTCCGCGTCGTGGAACTCCAGGTGCACTCCCTCGGCTGAACCCACCGCCTGCCAGGTGCCGAGCGCATCCCGGGCCACCGGCGCAACCACCACCGGGCAGGCGGGCGTCTTGATCAACACCGGTTGTGGCGGGAAGCTAACGGCCGTGGGCCGCCCCGACAGGGTGGCCGCCAGCGCTCGCGCGCCTGCCAGTAGCGGCGCCACGTAGGGCCGCACGCGGCCCAGGACCTGGGCGCAGTCGCCCAGGGCGAAGATCTCTGGGTCGCTCGTGCGCAGAAATTCATCAACCACGATGCCAGCGGCAGTATCCAAGCCCGCTTCCCGGGCCATCGCCGTGCGTGGACGCAGGCCGACGGCGCTAAGTACCAGCGCGGCGTCGACTTCGCAGCCGTCTGACAGCGTAAGGCGCAGTCCTGCCCCAGTGCGGTCCACCCGGCTCACCGTCGTGCCGAAATGCCAGGCGACCCCCAGCGCCGCCAACGGCTCGATCAGGCTGCGTCCGGCCGCCTGGGGCAGCAGCGCTGAGAGTGGCCAGTCCGAGGGGTCGATCACCGCCACACCGTGTCCCGCCTGGGCTAGGTCATTGGCGAATTCACAGCCGATCAGCCCTGCGCCCAGAATAGCTACGCGGGCCCCCGGAGCAAGTTGATCGCGAAAGCGCGCGTAGTCCTCCAGGTCGTTCACCGAGAGCACTTGGTCGGCGGCGTCGCCCGCCAAATCTAGACGGATGGGGTCGGCGCCCAGCGCCAACACTAGCGTGCCGTAGGCAATCTCGCCAGCAGCGGTGAGCAAGCGCTTGCGGCTGCGGTCGATGCCGAGGACGCGCACGCGCGCGAACAAGTCCAGTCCGTGCTGCTTCGCCACTGCCCCGGCGCTGGACGCAACCAAGGCGGCGGGCGCCTTTTGCTGGGCCAGCGCGTTGGACAGGTTTGGCTTGGAGTAGAAATCCGCGCTGTCCGCTGCCACCAGGGTGATGGCGGCCGCGGGTTGGAGCTTGCGCAGTTCGCGCACCAGGCTGTGGCCGGCGAGGCCGCCGCCCAGGATCACGATGGGTCCTGACATGCTGTTCTCCTTGAACGCGCCCGGCAGGCGCTAGGCCGAGGGGCGCTTCGCCTTAGATCTCTACCATCTCGAAGTCTGCTTTAGCTGCGCCGCACTCGGGGCATACCCAGTCCGCCGGGACATCCTCCCAGCGGGTTCCGGGGGCGATACCCTCGGTGGGCAGACCGGCGGCTTCGTCGTAGATGAAAGAGCAGATGAGACATTGATACTTCTTCATGGAAATTTTTCTCCTGCGAATTGACGGGGTTTTGTCGGGTGTTCAGCCGGGCAGGGCGTCGAGCGTCGCCTGGTAGCGCCGGGCGTGCCGCTCCTCGACACCGGCTAAGGCAGCGAAGCGCCGCTGTGCTTTGGCCAGGGTGTCGCGGAACATCTGCGCGTGCTCGGCCGACTCGGCGATCTGCTCGTCGATCTCCTTCACCGCCGCGGCGTTGCCGTCGGCCTCGGCTTCCTTGCGAAAGTTGGGATACATCTCGGTGTATTCGTGGGTTTCCCCGGCGATGGCCAATTCCAGGCAGCGCGCGGTGGTGAGTCCCGAGGCCGGAAGAAGCAGGTCCAGGTGGCTCAACGCGTGCTGGACCTCTTGCCGGGCCGTTTCCTCGAACACCTGTGCCACCTCCGGCGCACCCTGGGCGCGGGCAATGCGGGCGAAGTACAGGTACTTGATGTGGGCCATGGATTCCCCTGCGAAGGCGGATTCGAGGTTCTTCAGGGTCTTGATTTCGATTGCCATGGATAGTGGCTCCTTCGGTCTGGGGTTGCTGTCTGCAGGTGCAGACCACGGAGCGAAGTGTGGCCCTCGACGATTGAATTGACCAATGGATTATTGTAAAGTGATAGATAGATAATGGCTATCGAGACTTCCGTTACCCCCGGTTCACCTCAATTCCCCTGCAGGCGGGCCAGGGCCAGGAGCAGGGAGAGCACCACGACCGTGGTCAGGCTATGGCGCAGGCGCAGATACCAGGCAGGCAGGGTGAAGCGCTGTGCGAGCGCCAAGTCGGCGGCGTATTGCACCAAAAAGCTCATGGCCAAAAACAACAGGCCGCTACGGGCACCGATGAGTAGCGTTGCCCAGGCCGCGAGGGCGGGCACCGTGCTCCAGGCCAGGAAAAGCCAACGATCGTCGTCGCGCATGCGCGGGTGGATCATCGCCACCCCCCAATGCACGGCACCCACGAAGGCGAGGATGACGGCGCCGTAGGACGTGAGCCAGAAGGTGAGGGTGCCGGCGTACTCCGGGGCCATGGCCCACAGCGCGCCGGAAAGCGCCACGAAGGGGCCGAGCCCGCCCGTACCGAGCCAGAGCGCGGTCGTCGGGATGGGGTCGTCGGAGCGGTTGTGCATGTTGGACTATGCCTAGTGTGGGGTCGCAGGGCGCATTATCCCGTGACCCTGCTCCCGGGGAAAGCTGCCCCGGCGCGGCGCTATAATCGGCGCATCCCCGGTGCCCCTCGGCCCAGGCTCCCCAGGCAACCCCCAGGAGATGACATGCAACTGAGCGCCGCAGAGGTCCTTCCCGACGATCCCGCCGCCATCTTGTTGGGCCGCGCCTGGGTGCCCGGGCCGGTGCCCGGGCCGAGTCCGGTGGGTGTGCACGCAGGCCAAGTCTACGATCTCTCCCGGCTTGCCCCCACGGTGGCGCAACTTCTGGATCTGCCGGAGCCCGCACTGGCCGTGAAGCGGACCCTCTTGGCAGGCGCCGCGCCCTCGCTGGGCAACCTCCAGGCGGTGCTGGACAACTCCCAGGAGTCGCGCCGTGACCCGTCCCTGGCTTGGTTGCTGGCGCCGGTCGATCTGCAGGCGGTGCGCGCCTGCGGTGTGACCTTTATCGCCAGCATGCTCGAGCGCGTGATCGAGGAACAGGCCAAGGGCGATCCACAGCAGGCCGACGCCCTGCGCCACACGCTGGGCCGCGAGATGGGCGCGGAACTGGCGAACCTGCGCCCAGGCTCGGCCGAGGCCTTGCGCCTTAAGGAAGCCCTCCTGCGTCGCGGGGCGTGGTCGCAGTACCTGGAAGTGGGGATCGGTGCGGACGCGGAGGTGTTCAACAAGGCCCAGCCCCTCTCCGCAGTGGGCCTGGGTGCGGACATCGGTATTCTGGCGCGCTCCCGTTGGAATAACCCGGAGCCCGAGCTCGTACTGGTCATCGACCGCCAGGGCCGTATCATCGGCGCGACCCTGGGCAACGATGTCAACCTGCGCGACTTCGAGGGGCGTAGCGCGCTCCTGTTGGGGCGAGCCAAAGACAATAACGCCAGCTGTGCGCTGGGGCCCTTTCTACGCCTGTTCGACGAGGGCTTCGGCCTGGACCATCTGCGCCGTGCGCGCATCGAGATCCGGGTGGACGGATCCGAGGGCTTCCGGGTACGCGGTGAGTACGGCCTGGACCAGATCAGTCGCGATCCGGCTGAACTCGCCGCGCACGCGCTCGATGCCCACCAATACCCCGACGGACTGGTGCTCTTCCTGGGCACGGCCTTCGCGCCAGTGCAGGACCGTGGCGAACCGGGGCACGGGTTCACTCACCAGGTGGGTGACCTCGTGAGCATCCGCTGTTCCCTGCTGGGCATGCTGGTCAATCGCGTGCAGCACTGCGAGCGGATCGCTGCCTGGCAATTCGGCCTGGGCGATCTGCTGCGCAACCTGTCCGCGCGCGGCCTCCTGGGCGCCGCTGGCTGAGCCCGACTGCGGGTGCCTGCGGCGGAGGAAGTTCAATGCCCGCAGGCATCCGGGTCCGGGCCCTGCAGGGCAGGCGCGGCGCCGGCGACGCTTTCCTCACGCTGACCCGGCGACGCTTCGGCGGCGAGTAGCGCGCCCTTCACCTCCATGCCCCAGCGGAAGCCGGTCAGCCCGCCCGCGGCGCCCACCGCGCGGTGGCAGGGCACTGCGAGGGGCGCTGGGTTGGTGGCGCAAGCGCGCCCAACTGCGCGGGCTGCGCCCGCCCGGCCCAGTTCGCGGGCAAGTTCCCCGTAGCTGCGTGTGCGCCCCACCGGAATCTGCGTGAGCAGATGCCACACTTGATGCTGGAACACACTTCCCTGCAAATCCAGCGGCAGTGCCAGCCCGACCCTGGGGTCCTCCAGGTAACGTGCGAGCGTGGCGAGCGCCGGGGAGAGGGCGGCCGGATCGTCGCGGTGGATCGCCGCGGGAAACCGCTGGTGAAGGGCGGCGACCAGGGCTGTTGCGTCCGTGCCCAGTTCCAAGGCGCACACACCCTGCCCGGTGGCGGCCAACAGCACCAGCCCGAAGCGCGTGGGCAGAACCGCGTGGGCGATGGCGCAATCACGGCCACCCCGGCGGAACTGTCCCGGGGTCATGCCCAGCGCGCGTCTGCCCTCGGCATAGGGCCGGTTGAGCGAGGCGAAGCCCGCAGCAAAGATTGCCTCGGTCACGTTGTTGTGTCGTGGCAGTTCCTCGCGCAGGCGTTGGCCGCGCCGCGCCGCACCATACTGGCGTGGGGTCAGCCCGAGCGCGGCGCGGAACTTGCGCTGGAAGTGCCAGCGGCTGAGCCCCGCCAGAGCCGCCAATTCCTCGAGGCTGGGGAGTTCACCGTCCTGTTCCAGCCGCGCCAGCGCCGCGCCCAGCCAGGGCGGCACCCCTTCCGCGGCCTCCGGGGCGCAGCGCAGGCAGGGGCGGTAGCCCTGGGAACGCGCTTCAGACGCGTCGCGGAAAAAGCGCACGTTCCCGCGCAGTGGCTTGCGCGAGGGGCAGGTGGGATGACAGAATATCCCGGTGGTGATGACCGCATAGACAAAACGGCCCACCGCTTCCGGATCTCGGTGCAGGACCTGCTCCCAGCAGGCATCTGGCGATGCGTCCACCCCGCTCGTACGCTGCATCGGGCCCTCGGCTACGTTGGTTAGGAAGAGGGTCATTGTGCGGCCTCTGGCCCGGGGACGGTCTATCCGCTGCTTGCTGTGCAATTCTGCCGCCCCCGGGGTGTCAGCGCCGCCGTGCCTTCAGTTCGCCCCTTTCTCGCCGGGCTCCGCCCCGGATAACCCTAGCCCCGGATGCGACGCCAACCCATGAACGCACCCCAGCCCCCGTCTGACCTCTCCGGCACCAGCGCTTGGCGCGTAGCCGATATAGAGGCGCTCTTCGCCGAGCCTTTCCTCGACCTGCTCTACCAAGCTCAGGGCGTCCACCGCCAGCATTTCGCCGGCAACGAAGTGCAACTCTCCTCCTTGCTGTCGGTAAAGACCGGTGGCTGTCCCGAGGACTGTGCCTATTGCCCCCAGTCGGCGCATTTCGATACGGGCGTTGCCGCCGGACGTCTGCTGCTCCTGGAGCAAGTGCTGGAGGCGGCCCGTGCGGCCCGTGCTGCGGGCGCCACGCGCTTTTGCATGGGCGCTGCCTGGCGCAGCCCGCGCGCGCGCGACATGGAGAAGTTGTGCGAGATGGTGCGCGCCGTGGGGGCCCTGGGACTGGAAACCTGCATGACCTTGGGCATGCTCAACCGGGCTCAGGCCTTGGCCCTGGGGGAGGCCGGCTTGGACTACTACAACCACAACCTGGACACCGCTCCCGAGTTCTACGGAGAGATCATCAGCACCCGAACCTACCAGGACCGTCTGGACACCCTCCGGGAGGTGCGCGCGGGCGGCATCAAGGTGTGCTGCGGCGGTATCGTCGGCCTTGGCGAGACGCGCGCTCAGCGCGCGGCGTTCATCGCCGAATTAGCGAACCTGGAACCCTACCCGGAGTCGGTGCCCATCAACCAATTGGTGCAGGTGCCGGGCACGCCTTTGGCCGGCATCGAGGCGGTAGACCCGTTCGAATTCGTGCGCACCATTGCGGTCGCGCGCATCACCATGCCTCGGGCCATGGTGCGCCTGTCAGCTGGCCGGGAAGCCATGGACGAGGCCCTGCAGGCACTGTGTTTCGCCGCTGGCGCCAATTCCATCTTCTACGGCGAGCGCCTTCTTACCACTGGCAACCCGCAGGTCGAGCAGGACCGGGCGCTGTTCGAGCGGCTGGGTCTGCGCCCGCAGCCGCTGGCGTCTGCTTGAGCTCGCGCCGTCAGAGCGCCGCTTCGTAGGCCGCGCGCAGCGACTCCCGCTGGCCGGGGTCCAGGCTGGCGGCCGCTCGCGCCGCGGCCAAGTTGTCGGCGAGGTGCGTCGGATCGCCCGTGGCCGGAATGACGCAGGTGACGGCCTCCTGGAGCATCACCCAGGCGAGCAGCACTTGGGGCCAGCCGGTAAAGCCCAGGCGCTCCATGTCCTTCGGGAAGGCACGCCTGCGCATGCGCGCGAGCAGATCGCCCTGGGTAAACGGACGGTTGGCAATCACTGCCATGCCCAGTTCCTGGGCCAAGGGCAGCAGGCGCGCCTCGGCTTCGCGTTCGGCAAGGCTGTAGTTCAGTTGCAGGAAGCCGAAGCGCCGGGTCAGCATGACCCGCTCCAACTCCGGATAAGCGCCGCGATGGTAGTGGGTGATGCCTAGGTGGCGGATGCGGCCGCGGTCGCGCAGATCTTCCAGGGTGGGCGCGTGGGTGCGCCAGTCCGTGAGGTTGTGGATCTGGAACAAGTCGATGCAGGGCACGCGCAGTAGCCGGAAGGATTCCTCGATCTGCTGGAGCCCCGCTTCCCGACCCGTGGTCCAGACCTTCGTGGCAAAGAACAGCGAATCGGCCACGGCTGCCACCTGCGCGGCCTCTCCCAACCGGGCCTCGGCCCGCCCATACATGGGCGAGGTGTCTACCAGGGTGGCACCGCCCGCCTTGAGTGCGCCGAGCACCTGGCATAGGTCCGACAGGGCTGCGGCATTACCCGCGCTGTGGTCAAAACTTTGGTAGGTGCCCAACCCCAGCACGGGGAGGGTCTGCGCGCTGTTTGGAATGGCCCGCCTCAGCATGCCGCCCCGCTGCTATGATGCCGGACTATTAAAATTTTCTGGAGCCGTCCCGCCATGAGCCTTACCCTTGAGGACATCCGCGCCGCTGGCGCAGCGCTCCGGGGTAATATCCTCGAGAGCCCTTGCTTGTTTTCGCGGACCCTGTCCGAGATCACCGGCGCGCAGGTTTACCTGAAATTCGAAAATCACCAGTTCACCGCCTCCTTCAAGGAGCGCGGGGCGCTCGTGAAGCTACTGTCGCTGGACCCTGAGCAGCGTGCCCGTGGCGTGATTGCCGCTTCGGCAGGGAACCATGCGCAGGGAGTAGCCTACCACGCCCGCCGCCTGGGTATCCCCGCGGTCATCGTCATGCCCCGCTATACGCCGGCGGTGAAGGTGGAGCAGACGCGTTCCTTTGGTGCCGAGGTGGTGCTTGAGGGACGCTTCTTCGACGAGGCTTGGGCGCACGCCGCCCTGCTCGCGCAAAGCCGGGAGCTGACCGTCGTACATCCCTATGACGATCTTAAGGTCATGGCGGGTCAGGGCACCATCGCGCTGGAGATGCTGAGCGCCTGGCCCGATCTGGACGCGCTCCTTGTCCCCGTGGGCGGGGGGGGCCTGCTCTCGGGAATGGCCGTCGCCGCTCGCGCCGTCAAGCCCGGCATCGAGCTCTTTGGGGTGCAGACGCGGCGCTTCCCTTCCACCTATGCGGCGCTGCGGGGCGAAGTCCCGGAGTTCGGTACCACGACCATTGCGGACGGTATCGCGGTGAAGCTGCCGGGCAAGCTGACCCTGCCGGTGGTTCGGGAACTGGTCCGCGAAGTGCTCCTGGTGGACGAGGGCGACATCGAGGAGGCCATCGTGCTGCTCCTGGAGGTGGAGAAGACCGTGGTGGAGGGCGCGGGAGCTGTGGGGCTAGCTGCGTTGCTGCGTAACCGCGAGCGGTTCGCCGGGCGCAACGTGGGGTTGCTGCTGTGCGGCGGCAATATCGATCCGCTCATGCTCGCCGAGATCATCGAGCGCGGCATGGTGCGCACCGGACGCTTGGCCCGCCTGCAGGTCGAACTCTCCGATCTGCCGGGATCGCTGTCACTGGTGACGGCCTGCCTCGCGCAGGCGAGCGCAAACATCCAGGAGGTCCATCACCAACGCGCCTTCGCACACGTACCGGTGAAGAGCGTGGAGGTGGACTTTGTACTGGAAACCCGTAGCCATGCCCATGTGCAAGCCATCATCGAGGCCCTGGCGCGCGCGGGTTTCCAGGCCCGCCTGCACAACGACTGAGCGCAACCCACGATAAGGACACAGCATGGCCCGCGTCACCAATCTCGACGATAGCCAGGACCCGCAACTGCGCCCACTGGCCGATGCCATCCGGGCCCAGCGTGGCGGCCAGCTGTTGAACCTCTACAAGGTCCTGTTGCATAGCCCGGAGTTGGCCCAGGG
Source organism: Betaproteobacteria bacterium (assembly GCA_025356655.1). Lineage (GTDB taxonomy): Bacteria > Pseudomonadota > Gammaproteobacteria > Burkholderiales > SHXO01 > SHXO01. The sequence goes on from JANXRW010000061.1 coordinate 23,079, forward strand.
CTGGCTAGCCCTGTTCACCGCCATCCGCAGCCAAGGGCAGTTGTCCGCGCGCTACCGTGAGCTGGCGATCCTGCGGGTGGCCCAGCTCAACCGGGCGGACTACGAGTACGTCCAGCACCTGCCCTTTGCGCGCGCCGCCGGGGTCGATGAGGCGGCACTCGCGGCGCTGGAGCACTGGCGCGACTCCGCATGTTTCAGCCAGGCCGATCGTGCCGTGCTGGGCTATACGGAGGCGATGACCCGGGACATACAGGTCGCCGACGCCCTGTTCGCGCCCGTGCAGGCGGCGTTTTCGCAGCGCGAGATCGTCGAACTCACCGCCACGATCGCCGGCTACAACCTCATCTCGCGCTTCCTCGAAGCGCTGCAAGTGGACCACGAGGGCTGAGCGACTCGCCGATGGCGTCAACCCCAGGCGCCCGGCGGCCAAGGCGGCGGCGGGGAGTTGCGCAAAGCGGCCAATCGTGGTCATGTGCGCGAGCCAAAATACCAGCCCTTTGGCATGGGGCCGCGCTCCGCTTTGGTGCATTGCGATCGGCATTGCGGCCCGTCGACGTCATTCCTAAAAAATGCAGATTGTCCTGGAGGAGCTTCACATGAAATTCGCAATCCTGGCAGGTGCCGTGGCGGCCCTGTGCCTGTCCACTGGTTCCGTGCTTGCACAGACCATGAAAGGCCCCCTGAACGAGCGTCCCTTGACCGAGAATTGGGCCCCCACCAAGTGGGGCGCGGACGACCACGCCGGTAGCGCCAACCACACGCGCAACCCCGAGAATGTCCAGCGCGCGCTGGCCGTGATCAAGCAGTTCCGCGTCATCACCATCGGCAAGTACTACGACCGCGAGATTCCTGCCTTCGGCGCTCGCGGCTGGCAGATGTCCATTCCCGGCACCCCCACCGGCGGTCCCTTCGGCAAGAACGCGCTGATCTACCACGACGAGTTGGTCACCACCGAGATTGGCCAGATCGGCACTCAGTTCGACGGCCCTGGCCACATCGGCGTGAACACCTCCAAGGGCATCTTCATGTACAACGGTCGCATGGCCTTTGATTCCTACCAGCGTGGCACCGGTGGTCGCGTTCTGGGCATGGGTCCCCTGGGTGTCGAGCACGTGGGTGAACTGGGCTTCGTCTGCCGCGCCGTTGTTCTGAACGCCGTGGCTTACCGCCAGAACGAGGGCAAGCTGCCGAAGACGGCCGAGATGCTTCCCATTCCCCTGAAGGCGGGTGACATCGGCATCATCACCGCTGCCGACATCAAGGGCATGGTTGCCGCCCAGGGCTTGGCGCCCATCCAGGCCGGGGACTGCGTTTTCCTGCACACTGGGGAAGGCAACACCTGGAGCAATGACCGCTACAAGTCCTTGAACAGCGAGCAGCGTGCCGCTGCCCGGGCCATCTTCGCCAAGGGTGAGCCCGGCTTCGGTATCAGCGCTTGCCGCCTGTTCGGCGAACTGGACATTGCCCTGACCGGTGGCGACACCTCCGCAAACGACGCCCAACCGGGCGGCGAAGAAGAGGGTCATGCGGTTCCCTGCCACACCGAGAACCAGACCCGCCTGGGCCTCTGGAACATCGAGAACATCGATACGAAATCGCTGGTCGATGCCGGCGTGAAGGAATTCGCCTTTATCTGGGCGCCCCTGCGTATCGTTGGTGGCACGGGTTCCCCGGCCAACCCCGTCGCTATCTACTGAGCACCGGCAGGCCCCTCGGGGCCTGCGGATGACAGCTAGCCCGAGGCCCACCGCCTCCTACCGGAGCGGTGGGCTTTTTTACTGGACGCGACAGATCCTGCCGGCCTTTTAGTTCAGGCCGTGAGTGCGATGGTGCTGTCCGAGGATGCAGACGCAGGCCACTCACCGCAGCATCACCCCGAGGCAGACGATTGCCCGGGGGGGCGATGGCCCGGCTCAGAGGCTGCTGCGGCGGATGATGGCGTCCTCGCGGGTGAACACCGAGGGCTGCAACCGGGTACCCAGTCCTGGCCCCAGGGGCGCGGTGATGTAACCATCCTTCAGTGGCGGAAGTTCGGTGACCAGTTGGCCGTACCAGTCATGGTAGAACGCACGGACCACCTCCTGGACGAGCGTGTTGGGGCAATTCATCGACAGGTGGACCGAAGCGGTCAGCAAAATCGGTCCCGTGCAGTCGTGGGGTGCTACGGGCAGTTGGTAAGCCTCGGCCATCGTGGCGATCTTCTTTGCTTCCCCCAGCCCTCCGCACCAGCCGACGTCGAGCATGCACACCGAGACGGCACGCTTCTCGAAGAGGTCGCGGAAGCCCCAGCGCGTGCCCAGGGTCTCGCTCGCTGTGACCCAGACGTTGGTGCGGTGTGCATAGTCGGCAATCGCGTCGAGGTTGTTCATCTTGATGGGATCTTCAAACCAAAAGGGGTCGAAGGGCTCCAGGGCCTTGGCGATCTGGATGGCGGTCGGCAGATTCCACAGGGAGTGGAACTCCACGTGGATGTCCATTCGGTCGCCCACGGCCTTGCGGATCTTCTCGAAGGGTTGCAGTGCCGCGCGCAGGTCCGCCTTGGAAATATAGGTTCCGTTGGAGGCCTCGGCCGCGGTGTCGAAGGGCCAGATCTTCATTCCCGTGTAGCCTTCCTCGAGCAGCGACAGGGCCAGTTCATCCGCATGGTGAAGGAAGCCCTGGAGGTCCTCGTAGGGCCGCGAAGGGTCCGCCTTGCTGGGCAAGCCGAAGTTCTCCGTGGTCTGCGTGGGCTTCGCTCGCACGTACTGGTAGCCCGCACAGGTGTTGTAGGCGCGGACACGGTCCCGGCTGGCGCCGCCGAGCAACTGGTAGATGGGCAGGTTCGCTACCTGCCCCATGAGGTCCCAGAGGGCAATGTCGATGGCCGAGGCCGCACGCATCTCCACGCCCACGCTCTTGAAGCCCAGGTAGCTGTTGAGGAAAGTGAAGGCGTGGCGGTCGATCTGCAGGGGGTCCTTGCCGAGCAGGTAGGGCGCGCAGGTCTCGTGAATATGGCTCGCCACCGGCGAGACACCGTAGAACGTCTCGCCCAGTCCGGTGACCCCCTCGTCGGTATGAACCTGCACCCAGAGCAGGTTGGGGAATTCCTTCAACTGGATGGTTTCGATAGCGGTGATCTTCATGGGGTCACTTCTCCGGTGGGGGTCGACGCAGGTGGCGGCTCTAGGCGCGGCGCCGCGGATATTCTAGCGCAGCCACCCACGCTTACCGCCGTGGCGCGCACGGCTAGCCTGGGGTGGCCGGGGCTTGCCGCCGCCATAGCCGATGTCGCTCCACCGTGTCGCCCCGGCGCGCGCCCTCCCAGAGGAGAACCCAGCCCGTGCCCGGGGGTATCCCGGGGTCGGCCGCTTTGCCCTGCACGAGCGCGATGTCGCAACGGGCCTCCGGGTGTAGCTCATGACGCAGGGTGACCAGGTCGGCGACGTAGGCCAACATGGCTTTCTCTGATTCACCCAACCCGTAGCTCAGCACGCAGCCGTGGCCGGCGGGCAGGCTCCGGGCCAGCCCGCCAAACATCTCCCGGTAGCTCTTGGCGGTGTCCACCCAGGGCAGCAGCAGCGTGAAGGCGAGGCCCGACACCAGGACCATGCCAGCCGCCCAGCCCAGCGCCCCGCGCAGACGAAGCTCTCGATCTACGAGGGGAGTCGCTACCCACAGTAGCGTCAGCGTGGCGGCCAGTTCCACCTGCCAGCCCACGAAGGGCAATTCGTAATCCAATGGCACGTAGCGCCCGAGGAAGCGCACGAAGGGATGCGGGGCGGTGGAGAGCATCATGTAGGCCCAGACGCCCCAGACCCATAGCCCGAGCGCGCCAAAGAGCCAGCGGTTCCCCAGGTTCCAGGCGCGGGCAAGCTTTTGCGGCAACGCCTCAAGGCCCTCGGTGGCGAGCAAGCTGAGCGAGAGTAGCGCGGGGAGGGCGTACAGCGCCCGGGCAGAAGCCGCCGCGAAGAGCAGGGCAAAGAGCGCCATCGTAAAGCTGATCGTGAGAATGACCACCGGCCGGCGCAGCGCCGATCGGCCGTAGAGCCACAGGCTCCACAGCGCCAGCGGGCCAGCCGGGAAAGTGTGCCAGGGGATGGTACGCGGCCAGAATCCCGGCTCATGGTCCGCTCCCAGCACGGGCACCGAGAAGCCGAGGAAGCGCCCGACATTGTTCATCCAGAACCACTCGTGGAACAGCGTCGGGGAGCGCAGATACAGTGCCGTGGGCCATACCAAGAGCCACGGCAGCAAGGCCACGGCGGCAAACGCGAGGCAGCGCAGATAGCGGCGCGTGCGCCAGGCGGGCGAGGCAAGGGGCAGCGCGAGCACGGTGAGACTAAAGGCTGCCGGCACCAGCAGCCCCTTGGATAGGAGCGCCATGCCCACGCCCGTGCCCAGCAGTAGCCCCGCGCGCCGGTCCCGCTCGACGCTGAGCGCGAGCGCATAGAGCCCGATCGATGTGGCGGCGAGGAGTGCCACGTCGGTGAACAGGAAGCGCACTTCGAGCAGGCCCAGACAGCCCAGGAAGGGCAGCAGCGTACGCAATTCCTTTCCCGGCCCAAAAAGGCTGCGGCTCGCCAGCACCAGGAACAGACAGGCAATAGAAAAGTACAGCCCCGTGGCCAACCGTGCCCCGTCGTGCAGTGGCAGCCAGCCGCTGTTCTGCGTCGCCAGAGCGGCCGCCGTCAGGTAATACAAGGGGGGCTTTTCCATGAAAGGCTCCCCTGCCACCGTGGGCACCACCCAATCCCCGCTCTCTAGGATGTGGTGGATGATGCCGAAGGAGTAGGTCTCGTCCTGCTTCCAGGGGTCGTGGCCCACGAGCCCCGGGACGATGTAGGTTGCCACCAGCAGGGCGGCGAGCAACAAGCGAAGGAAGCCGCGCATCATCGGCACAGGAATCCGCTACTAGGGTTCTAGACGGGCACGGGCGGGCCGTAGGAGGTGCCATTGTACAGGGCTGCCTGGGTGCTCCGAGGCCATGTCGGGGCGCTTGGCCGGGAAACCGGCTAAAGTCGCCCAGCGTGCGCGGGGCCCCGCGCACCCGCCGTCGCACAAAATCGCCAGGAGAATGTCATGTCCGAACCCACGCCCGCTTTCTCGCGCCGGGAGTTCCTTCGCTCCGGTGCCCTGCTCGCCGCAAGCACGGTACTGCCCGCCTTCTGTTTTCGCGCCCACGCGGCCGCCGCCTTCGAGTTGCCCCCGTTGCCCTACGCCGAGGGTGCGCTCGACCCGGTGATTTCCGCGCGAACCTTGAGCTTTCACTACGGCAAGCACCACCGCGCCTACGTGGACAATCTGAACAAACTCGTGGCCGGTGGCGAGATGGCCTCGCAGACGCTCGAGCAGATCATCCTGGCCAGCGCCGGTCGGGCCGAGCGTGCAGCCCTGTTCAATAACGCTGCCCAGGTATGGAACCACACCTTTTACTGGCGCAGCCTGCGCGCCGGCGGCGGCGGGAAGCCCAGCGGAGCCCTGGCGGAGGCCGTCGAGCGGGATTTTGGTGGCTACGACGCCCTGCGCAAGGAACTCTCGGCCGCCGCCATGGGCCAGTTCGGGAGCGGCTGGGCCTGGCTGGTGAAGGACGGTCAGGCGCTAAAGGTGGTGCGCACCGCCAACGCCGACCTGCCGCTGGTGCATGGCCAACAGGCGCTGCTCACCATCGATGTCTGGGAGCATGCCTACTACCTGGACTATCAGAACCGCCGTGCCGACTACGTGGCGGCAGTGCTCGACAAGCTCATCAACTGGGACTTCGCTGCGGAGAATCTCGCCGCCGCCTAAAGTGCAATCCCGTTCATCGGCCCTGGGAGCGCATAAGCCGTGTTGCCCAAGCGGAACAGGCAACCCAAGCTGAATGAGTTGCCGGGGGGGGGGCTCGACTCCCCCCGGCCGAGTCAGGTGCTCAGCAGGATCTAGACTGGGACGCGGGTCTCAGAAAACACCGGTGTTCCCCTCCGACGTCCTGAGTGCAGGCAATCACCGTCGGATGCACGGCCTCCCCCCATCCCTCCGCGGCGCGAAACACCACGGCGGGTTCGGGATCCGTGCGCATCCACCCCCAGGGTGACCGCTATCCGGCCGACGATACCCTCGCTGATGGGTAGCCGACCGGGCCTGGACGCCGGCATTCCTCTCCGTGGCGTGAACGTCGGCCGACAGATCAAACCAGACCGGTAGACTGCGCTCCTCGCGGGAGGGGGGGGGCCACCTGGAAGGTCGGATCGCTCCGTCGCCCCTCGGACCTCTGGTGCCGAAGGCTTCGCAAGAATTCCGGTAGGACGGTTACGCTGTCAGATGCCCGTGTATGGATTGCTTAGCGTGGAACCCAAGGCACAGAACGGCCAAATGGGTATCCTCGTTGTCGGCCTTGTTGCCATTTCGATGATGGGCGTGGAGGAATCCCCTGTGAGCGGCCTCCGCGTGCAGCCGACCGCCTAGCATCAATACCTCGCCGACCGCTTTTGGGCTTCTGAAACCGAACCCCAGTCCGCGCCGTAGTCATTCAATGGGTGCTTGGTAGGCCTATGAGCCGGTCTCCAGCCGCCCGAGGCCTTTGCAGTGACGAGTGGGCGTACGGGGCAACTGCCTACGGTGATCCGCGTCGGTAGCGAGCCGTGGCCTTGGCGCCACGGTAGGGCATCCGGAAGAAGTGCCGGGGTGCGGTTGGGAGCGCCGGGCGTCAGGCCAAATTCGGATCTGCGGCGGCACCTCTCGCAGCGGCGACGGGGAGCATCGGGATCTGGCTCTGAGCTTCATTGTTGCGGGCCCGTGCGGTACGCATCCGGTCGTAGATGCGTGCTGCTTGTAGGTTTCGGCGGCCCCATCGCCGGCCATGCGTCAGTGCTATCCGGCCACCGCCGGCGAGTCGCCCGGCTTGGGTTCGTGCTTGTTCTGTTGCACACTTGCCTTGCTCGTCCTGTTGCGTTCTGGGTTCGGGCGCCGGCGCGTAGACCGAGGTCTTGCGTGCCGCGGCGTCGGTCGGTTCGTGCGAGGAGGAGCCTCCATCGCGCCAGCCATCGCCCGGGCGCCTCTCCGTCACTGCCGGCTTTAGCCACGTCCATGCCCATGCTGACATGCTCGCTGCATGTCCTGGCGAATGGGACGGTGACTGCTGGGCGGAACCCGCCGTGGCCATCTTCATGACGCGCGCGTCGGGTCGGTAGTGCTGGCCGTGGCGTCTTCTTCCTCGCCGTCGCCCTGCTTGGTCGCGGCCACTTCGGGCAGTTGCTCCAGCGCCGGACGGACAGGTTTTTCACGTACTCGGCCGCGCGCCGCTTGGCGTAGCCGTGGTCGCCCTTGGTCTGCAAGTTAACCCACCCGCCTCGCTCAGGCATTCCTGCGGGTTCGCCTTACGTCAGTGTCCGGTAATCCACGTCCTCGGGGGTCCTGTCCGGAGATGCACGGATTGAGCGGGCTACCGGACTCATAGAAGCTGGAGCCTCCTGTCCATAGTGAGGAGGTGATGGCGATGAGCGACGAAGAACTCGGTGGCGGCCAGCAGCGCGGGGCCGGGGCCCTGCGGGGAATGCGAAGCGAAGAGGACTGGCAGCGCCTGGTGGTGGAGTTCAAGGCATCGGGATTGTCGGCCCGTGCCTTCGGTCAACTGCGTGGTGTGGCCCCGAACACCCTTTTGCGCCGGGCCGGACGGATACTCCGGGGGCAGCAGTTGCCTGGCCAGCCGCAGGGGGCTACCAAGCCCTTCCTGGCCGTGCCGCTGAAGAGGGAGGCGCGGGCGACGCCCTCGGC
>JANXRW010000103.1 GCA_025356655.1 Betaproteobacteria bacterium
CCGCGGGTAAGATGGGGCTGGCTACCCACCAGATCGCGGATGCGCAGGATCAGTTCATCGGTGAAATCGTGGCGGGTGACGACCATGGATCGAACAATAGCGGGAAAAAACCAACTTGTCCAGTGTGTGCACTAGTCAGCCCCCCCAGAAGTCAACCTCGTGGTCACCCGGTCAAGGGCACGCGCCCAGCGTTCCGCACTCCACTCACGGCCTGCCTGCATAGGTTCCACAAGAAATAGCCGCGGAGATCATTGCCAGGCGGTCATCAAGATCCTGCGGGCTCCAGCCTTGGCGGTACCTCGCTGGCACCCCGGAATGCAGAGCGCCAAACCAACCATGGTCAGACTCCAGAAGCCACAGGTGCCGCGAGCACCGCGCACGCGCTTCTGTCAACGTGTCGCCCAGGTAATCGGGCATTGATTTGGGTGTGGCCCTATTTGATGGTCCCCAAGCGCTTAGCCTGGGGTCCGGTGAAGAAGGGAACAGCCAGCCGACTTATTAACCGTCTCACCATTATTTTTTCTTAGACCGCTGCATAGCGCGTTGTTGAAGTAGCCACTGACACGCTCGGCCGAGCGCTGGATCGAGCCCGGCTGGCCGATCTGCTTCTGCTTCAGTTCCTCGGCGCTAGAGACCACCCTGCGCCCCAACTTGGTGTTGTTCAAGTCGGTCGAAACCCTCTCGGCCGGGTTGAACTCCGGCGAATGGGGCGGCAGGAAAAATGGTCGGAAACGATTCCTTACGCTCTCCAGGTATTTCTGCACCCGCTTCGCCTGGTTGCTCGGGTGGCCGTCGACGATCACGAAGATCATCCCATCGGCGCCTTCGAGAAGCCGCCGGGTGAACTCGATGAAGGTTCCGGCTCCCACAGTTGCGTGAACCACCATGAAGCGCAGTTCGCCCTGCGCGCTGAGCGCCGAGATCTGTTCAGGCCGAACCTGGCACCTTTGCTGTGCACGAACGGGGGCTTTCCCTTCACCGCCCAGGTGGTCCCGGCGCCGTGGTTCGCGCCTGCAGCACCTGGCCGTCCGGTACCTTCACTCGCGCCACCCGAACCTGCAGGACGCCGTCGTTCTGGAAGAAGTTAAGCTGGCGGTAGCGCTTGATCACCCTATCGTGCACCGGGTGCAAGCTGGCCACCGCAGGGTGCGCGAACCGCTGTGGGCTTGAAGTCGCGGTCGATGTTCAGGGTCTTCTGGCTGGCATCGAAACGAACGCCCTAAAACGACCCGAGGTGTCGGAGATGCCCAGGGGCGGCGGAGAACAGCTGAAGAGTCAGGGAGAGGTCGCTGAGTCGGGGCGGGAAACGCCGTTTTCTGCACCAGCCGGCCACCGGGGGCAGGGCCTACCCCCGATGCGTGTGCCATCACTCACCCGCCCGCTACCCGGTCGATTTTAGAATGAGCCCACTTTACGCGCTAGGAGCCGCGTGTAAACTAGCGGCCCCGAAGTCAAGGAACCGGGCCCGTCCGGAGCCGTGGGCGTCAAGGAAGCAGGCCTGCTGGCGCCGACGCAATGCGCAGGAGAATCATGTCCGACATCGCCAATGTTTCCGCGCTCGGGCGCACACCGGTCCAACTCCCCGTGAGCTGGTACGTCGATCCCGCCATCCACGAACTCGAACAGCGCGTGCTGTTCCCTGCGGGGCCGGGATACGCGGGTCATGATCTGATGGTCCCGGAGGTGGGCGACTATTACGTCCTTCCCGGACAAGACGATAGCCGCGTGCTGGTGCACGGTACCGGCGGCATCGAACTCGTGGGTAACGTCTGCCGGCATCGCCAAGCCATCCTGCTCGAAGGCCATGGGAAGCTCGGCAACATCGTCTGCCCCGTTCACCGGTGGACCTACGACCTGCAGGGGAAGCTGCTTGGGGCACCGGAATTCCCCGGCAACCCTTGCCTGGACCTGCCGATCTTTCCCACCCGGACCTGGAACGGTCTGCGCTTCACGGGGAATCGGGACGTCGCCCGTGACCTGGCCCTGCTGAGCTTGGTGGATGATTTCGACTTCAGCGGCCATGTGCTCGACCGCGTGGACGTAGACAGCTACGCCTGCAACTGGAAGTCCTTCATGGACCCCTACCTCGAGCTGTACCACGTGACGCCCGCCCATCCTGGCCTGTCGCGCTTCACCGACAGCGGCAACTATTGCTGGGAGTTCGGCCCCCGATACAGCCTCCAGACGCTAGGCGTGTACAACAACTTAGAGCGAGCCGGCTCGCCCGTCTACCGGCGCTGGCAGGAAGCCGTCCTGCGTCGGACCGGCGGCCAGCCACCAAAGTATGGCGCGCTTTGGTTTATCTATTACCCTAATGTCATGCTCGAGTGGTACCCAGAAACCCTGGTGGTGAGCACCCTTTACCCTACGGGTCCGGAGAGTTGCGTGAACGTGATGGAGTTCTACTATCCGGAAGAGATCGCGCGCTTCGAGCGCGACTTCGTCGAGGCACAGAAGCAGGCCTACGCCGAGACCGCTGTCGAGGACAAGGCGATCGGCGAGCGGCTCCAGCGGGGGCGCCGGGCGCTATTCCATCGCGGCATCGATCAGGCAGGCCCCTGCCATAGCCCGCTCGAA
>JANXRW010000104.1 GCA_025356655.1 Betaproteobacteria bacterium
CGCCACAATGCCAGTCCCAAGCGCATCGGGGTCTACCTGGCATAGGACGCCCACGAACTGCTGCAGACTCTGAGCGGAGGCCCCAAACCCCTTTCAGCGCCAGCCCCCCGACCACCTAAGCGTCACATTGAGAATTGCTGCCGAGAGGCTGGGAAGTTTATCGAACAAACCGAGGAACGAATTCGCCTGTTCGTCCTGCCAGCGTACTCGCCCGATCTAAACCCGGATGAGCGGGTCTGGAGCCATCTGACGCACATCACCGGACTGGCAAGCTTGCGATCAAAAGACCCGACGATCTCAAGCGTAAGGTCATGGACATCATGCGCTCCCTGCAGAAACTGCCCAGCCTGATTCGGTCCTTCTTCCCACATCCGAGCCTGCGTTATGCTGCATAGCGCAACGGTCGGGTACTTACGTACTCGGTCGTAAATCGATCTAAGCCCATTGCCGATCCAAAATATAGCCATAATATCCCGACATGAATCTCTGTCGGCTCGTCTTGATCGTGTTTCTATCCTTTGCCGTGCCCTTCGTGGCGACAGCAGGGATAGTCGCGCCGCAGATCGCCACACGGTGTCCGATGCGGATCAGCGTCAACCGCATGGCCGCAATGACCATGCCTGACTGTTGCGACGCCGACCACGTCATGCATGACTCGTCGGAAAAGGCCAAGCCCCACGCATGCAAACCGAGTCAGGAATGCAAGGTGTGCAATGCCTGTGCTGTGGTTCCTGCGGTATCGGATGTTCATGACCTCCCGGTCGCTGCGCAAATCGTGGTTGCGTTGCGGGACTTGGGACTCCCTTCCCACGATCCGCGCGGGTTGTGGCGACCGCCTCGTTCGCTCTGATTCCTTGATTTGGTAGCCCTGCGGCTTGGCCGACAGGCCGTTCGTGCGCTTATCGCGCACCGATCCGTCATGGAGTTCGCGTATGCCCCCTTTAATACGAAGAGCCGTCTTGCCCTTACTGGCAGGACTGGCGAGCCTCGCGCACGCCGCCCCTTTGAGTTTTACCACGGCGCTCGATCTTGCCGAGCGCCTATCCCCCAAGCTGGCGGCCAACACCGCCATGATCGACGCCGCGCGTTCGGCGGCCATCCCCGCTGGCGCATTACCTGATCCCAAGGTGTTCGCTGGCATCGACAACTTCCCCGTATCCGGCCCTGACGCCGGGCGTTTGCAAGCCGACTTCATGACCATGCAGAAGATCGGCGTCCTGCAGGAGGTGCCCAACAAGGACAAACGCCGCGCCCGCGAGGCGGTGGCGGCTGCCGGCGTGGGTGTGGTGACCGCCCAGCGGCGGGTGGACCGCCTTGGTGTACGGCGCGATACTGCCCAGGCTTGGCTTGCTCTGTACCATCTGCAACGCAAGGAAGCTCTGTTTAGGGATCTGGCTCACGAAAACACCATGCTGGCGCAAATCGTCCAGGCACGGATCGCCAGCGGTCGAGCCCAAGCGGCCGATGCCGTTGCCCCCAAACAAGAGGCCGCGCAGCTCGAAGACCGGCGCGACGACTGGGCGCGCGACGAGGAACAAGCCCGCTCGAAATTGCGACAATTCGTCGGCGTTGCTGCTAGCGATGGCTTAGCTGGCGACCCGCCCGCCTTCGATATTGATGCGCAGCAGCTGCGCGGACATCTGCACCAACACCCCGAGCTGCTCGCCTTCGCGGCCGAGACGCAAAAGGCCGAAGCCGAAGTCGCGCAAGCCCGCTCCATGAAAAAGTCCGACTGGGGCGTCGAGCTGGCCTACCAGCGCCGCGGGCCGCAGTTCGGCAACATGGTGTCGATTCAATTCACCTTCGATCTGCCGCTGTCGCCGACCACGCGGCAAGACCCGTTGATCGCGGCTAAGCAGCACGAGGTGGATCGCATCGATGCCGAGCGCAACGGCATGGTGCGCGATCACGCCTCCGAGCTCGATAGCCTGCTGGCCGAATACGCCGCGCTCACCCGCCAGTTGGAGCGCGCCCAGCAGACCGCGCTGCCGCTGGCGGAGCGAAAGGTGTCGCTGCAAACCACCAGTTATCAGGCCGGGAAAAGCGATCTCTCAGCCGTACTGGCCACGCGCCGCGAACGCATCGATCAACGGATGCGCATCGTCGACCTGGAAGCCGCCCTGGCCCGCGCTGTCGCTCGACTTCACTACGCCTACGGGCAGGACGGACAATGAATGAGAACAAGCGATCCACATTCATGCTCGCTGCGATCGCGGCATTTTTTGCCGCCCTCGGCGGCGGTGCGGGCTACTGGCTGGCTTCGCACCGTGCACCGGCGGCCGGCGGCGACTCGGCCAACGCCACAGCGGCAAGCTCGCCGGACAGCCGCAAGGCGCTTTACTGGTACGACCCGATGGTGCCGAACCAACACTTTGACAAGCCGGGTAAGTCGCCCTTCATGGACATGCAACTGGTCGCCAAGTACGCCGACGAAGGCGGCGATGCGGCCAGCGTCAAGATTGACCCGAGCGTGGCGCAAAACCTCGGTCTGCGGCTAGCCAAGGTGGAACGCGGGGTACTGGCTGCCCCCGTCGTCGCCGTCGGCAATGTGCAGTGGAACGAGCGCCAGGTCGCCGTGGTGCAAGCTCGCACGGCCGGATTCGTCGAGCGCGTCTACGCCCGCGCCCCAGGCGATGTGATCGCCAAGGGTGCAGCGTTGGCCGATCTGTTGGTGCCGGAGTGGGCCGGGGCACAGACCGAATTCCTGGCACTGCTGCGCACAGGGGATACCGGGCTGACCCGCGCCGCACGGGAACGCCTGAAGCTCTTGGGCATGTCGGCGGAGCTGATCGCGCAAGTCGAATCGACGGGGCAAACACATCCGGTCGTCACGATTTCCGCACCGATAGGCGGCGTTATCCAGACGCTGGATGTGCGTGCCGGCATGTCGCTCGCAGCGGGCATGCCGCTGGCAAAGATCAATGGCCTCGATCCGGTCTGGCTCGAAGCGGCCGTACCGGAGTCTCAGGCGGGCAGCGTGGCTATTGGCAACCCGGTTAGCGTGACGCTCACGGCCTATCCTGGCCGACCGCTCTCCGGCAAAGTGATGGCCATCCTGCCGGAGACCAACCCGGACAGCCGCACCGTGCGCGTGCGCGTGGAACTCCCCAACCATGACGGACGGCTGCGGGCGGGCCTGTTCGCGCAAATCAGCTTGACCACCGCCAGCAACGCCCAAGTGCTTCTGGTGCCCAGCGAAACCGTTATTCGCACCGGTATGCGCAGCCTTGTGCTGTTGTCGCTGGACGGTGGGCGCTTTCAGCCCGCCGAGGTCAAGCTGGGTCAGGAAGCGGGCGGCAAGATTGCTGTGCTCGACGGATTGCGCGAGGGGCAGAGCGTGGTCGCCTCCGGGCAGTTCCTGATCGACTCGGAAGCCAGTCTGAAAGGCGTCTTGGCTCGTTTGTCAGGGGAAGCCAGTGGACCTTCAGCCGCGCAGCCTGCGGCGACCCGCGCCGCCTCGCTCCATGAAGCTGACGGCAAGGTGAAATCAGTCTCGGACAAGGAAATCACGCTATCGCATGGTCCAGTCAAGTCCCTGGGTTGGGGCGCGATGACGATGCCGTTTCAGCTCGGGCGCCCCGATCTCGCTACTGGTGTCAAGCCGGGCGACCGCGTGCATTTTGGTTTCCGGCAAGGCGATGGTGGCTATGTCATCGAGCAGCTCAGCAAGACCGGGCGCACGCCATGATCGAAAAACTCATCCATTGGTCGATCGCCAACCGCTTCCTGGTGCTGCTCGCCACGTTGTTCTTCGCGGCCTGGGGCATCTGGGCGGTGAAGAACACATCCGTCGATGCACTGCCGGACCTGTCGGACGTGCAGGTCATCATCCGTACCAGCTATCCCGGCCAGGCACCACAGATCGTCGAGAACCAAGTCACTTACCCGCTGGCGACCACCATGCTGTCGGTGCCCGGCGCAAAGACGGTGCGCGGCTACTCATTCTTTGGCGACTCCTTCGTCTATGTTCTGTCAGAGGATGGCACCGATCTGTATTGGGCGCGTTCGCGCGTGCTCGAATACCTGAATCAGGTGCAAGGCCGCCTGCCGGCTGGAGCGCGCGCATCGCTCGGCCCGGATGCGACGGGAGTTGGCTGGGTTTACGAATACGCGCTGATCGACAAGACAGGCAAGCATGATTTGTCCCAACTGCGCAGCTTGCAGGACTGGTTCCTGAAGTACGAGCTGAAGAGTCTGCCCAATGTGTCGGAGGTCGCCTCCATCGGTGGCATGGTCAAACAGTATCAGGTCGTGCTCGACCCGGTGAAGCTGGCCGCCTACCGCATCCCGCAGGCCAAGGTGATTGATGCCATCCAAAAGGCCAATCGGGAAACCGGCGGTTCGGTGTTGGAACTGGCGGAAACCGAGTTCATGGTGCGTGCAACGGGTTACTTGAGGACGTTGGCCGACTTCAGGGCCATTCCGCTTGCCACCGCGCAAGCCGGTGTACCAGTGACGCTGGGTGATGTGGCGACGATCCAGCTCGGGCCAGAGATGCGGCGCGGCATTGCCGAGTTGAACGGACAAGGGGAAGTAGCCGGCGGTGTGGTGATTTTGCGCAGCGGGAAGAACGCGCGCGAAACCATCGCGGCCGTGAAGGAGAAGTTGGCGGAACTGCAAAAGAGCCTACCGGCCGGGGTGGAGATCGTCCCCACCTATGACCGCAGCAAGTTAATTGACCGTGCCATCGACAACCTGTCGCACAAGCTCTTGGAAGAGTTCATCGCGGTGGCGGTGGTCTGCGGCATTTTCCTGTGGCATCTGCGCTCGGCCCTGGTCGCCATCGTGTCTTTGCCGCTGGGTGTGATCATGGCCTTCCTCGTGATGCGCTACCAGGGCGTCAACGCCAACATCATGTCGCTGGGCGGTATCGCCATTGCCATCGGTGCCATGGTGGACGCCGCCGTGGTGATGATCGAGAACGCGCACAAGCGCATTGAGGCGTGGCGACACCATCATCCCGGTGAGCATCTGCAAGGCGAGGCCCATTGGCGGGTAATTGGGGAGGCGGCGGCCGAAGTCGGCCCGGCGCTGTTTTTCTCCCTGCTGATCATCACACTGTCCTTCATTCCCGTGTTCACCTTGCAGGCGCAGGAGGGACGGCTGTTCGGCCCACTGGCGCTGACCAAGACTTACGCGATGGTCGCCGCCGCCGGCCTATCGGTCACGCTGATACCGGTGCTGATGGGCTACTTGATACGCGGGCGCATCCCGGACGAACACGAGAACCCGCTCAATCGCTGGCTGATCCGGCGCTACAGCCCTTTGCTCGAAGCGGTGCTGCGTCGTCCAAAAGCGACGCTGGTTCTGGCTGTTTTGGCGCTGCTGACCACGATCTGGCCCATTACCCGGCTGGGTGGCGAGTTCATGCCGCCGCTGGACGAAGGCGATCTGCTGTACATGCCTTCGGCCCTGCCGGGCTTGTCGGCGGCCAAAGCGGGAGAACTGCTGCAACAGACCGACCGCCTAATCAAAACCGTGCCCGAAGTGGCCAGCGTATTCGGCAAGGCGGGGCGGGCTGAGAGCGCGACCGACCCCGCGCCGATGGAAATGTTCGAAACGACAATCCAGTTCAGACCGCGCGACCAGTGGCGGCCGGGTATGACGCCGACCAAGCTGGTCGATGAGCTGGACGGCGTGGTCAAGGTGCCGGGACTGACCAACATCTGGGTGCCGCCGATCCGCAACCGCATCGACATGCAGGCCACTGGCATCAAGAGTCCGATTGGGGTCAAGGTGTCCGGCACCGACCTGGCCGAAATCGACCAGGTGGCGAAGCAGGTCGAGCAAGTGGCCAAGACAGTGCCTGGCGTCAGCTCGGCATTGGCCGAGCGTTTGACCGGAGGACGCTATGTCGACGTCAACATCGACCGGGCGACTGCTGCGCGCTATGGCCTCAACATCGCCGACGTGCAATCCATCGTCTCGTCCGCCATCGGCGGCGAAAACATCGGCGAGACGGTCGAGGGCTTGGCGCGCTACCCGATCAGCGTGCGTTACCCGCGCGAGCTGCGCGATTCGCTCGATGGCTTGCGCAATCTGCCGATCCAGACCGACATGGGCCAGCAAATCACGTTAGGCACTATCGCCGGGATCAAGATCAGCGATGGCCCGTCAATGCTCAAGAGCGAAAACGCGCGGCCTTCCGGCTGGGTGTATGTCGATGTGCGCGGGCGCGACTTGGCTTCTGTTGTGGCCGACCTGCGCGCCGCCGTGACCTCCAAGGTGAAGCTGCAAGCGGGCATGAGCCTCGCCTATTCTGGCCAGTTCGAGTATCTGGAACGTGCCAATGCGCGGCTGAAGCTGGTGGTGCCGGCGACGTTGTTGATTATCTTCGTGCTGCTCTACCTGACCTTCCGTCGCTTCGACGATGCGCTGCTCATCATGGCGACCTTGCCGTTCGCGCTGGTCGGCGGCGTGTGGTTCCTGTATCTCGCCGGCTACAACCTGTCGGTAGCGACCGGGGTGGGTTTCATCGCCCTAGCCGGCGTCTCGGCGGAGTTCGGCGTGGTGATGCTGCTGTACCTCGAGCAGGCAACGGCGGCGCGGCAAGAACACGGCATGGCGATGAGCGAGGATACGCTTGACCAGGCGATCCGCCAGGGTGCGGTGCTGCGCGTACGCCCCAAGGCGATGACGGTGGCGGTGATCCTGGCCGGCCTGTTGCCCATCCTGTTCGGTAGCGGCACCGGCTCCGAGGTGATGAGCCGAATCGCCGCACCTGTGGTGGGCGGCATGATTAGCGCGCCACTGCTGTCGATGTTCGTGATCCCAGCGGTTTATCGGCTGATGCGGCGGCCGCGCGGTAGGCGGCAGGTGCTCGACTCTGCGTCTGGAGGCGTGGCCTGAGCACGCCGAATCGATCTTTACTGCGGCGGCTCCTGCCTCCTGGCGTCTCGTTGAATTTGTTCATGGGGCTGCTGGAAAAGGGTGCCGGCGCCTCGACTACAACGATGCCAAGTGATGCGCCGATAGCGTCCCCTGTCGTCATGTCCACAGAGGCGGCACCCATGCTCCCAATAGCCTCGGACTGAATGCCCTGCGCGCCCTGCTACATCGCACCGATACCGGCAGACCCAGGGGTTCAGCGGAGATTGCCAAGCCCCCCAGGTGCCTCGATGGGACGTCAACGCCCCATCCATTCCTGACCAGTGCCATTTTTGATACGGGAGGTCGGCCCGTCCGTTTGCCAGTGCGCATAGCCTAATGCCGATGGTTGGATTGACTGGATGATGCTCGACATGAATGCCGCGAACCGCACCAAGGCCGACGCACACTTCCTAAACGAACGGCGCAAGTCCAACCGTCCCATCCATCGCGCCTGGGTCCTGAAGGACGAGTTCGAACACCTTGGGATCGCGCGCTTCGAGCGTGACTTCGTCGAGGCACAGAAGCAGGCCTACGCCGAGACCGCTGTCGAGGACAAGGCGATCGGCGAGCGGCTCCAGCGGGGGCGCCGGGCGCTATTCCATCGCGGCATCGATCAGGCAGGCCCCTGCCATAGCCCGCTCGAA
>JANXRW010000105.1 GCA_025356655.1 Betaproteobacteria bacterium
GTTCCAGGCAGCAAAGCGCAGGGCACGCGGATACACGCGCTTCGAGACCATGCGCACCATGATCTTCCTGATCTCCGGTAAGCTCGACTTCTCCCGCATCAACCCGCATGCGGCGTAGCCCACCCAGAATTCAAAAGAGGCTAAAAAACGCATTCATCTCGAAGTCGCTGATATCGCGGGGCAGCTCATGCATCCCCAAAAACGTCGTCTGCCAACCCTGCATCGTGAACCTTATAAGTGGGAGGCCACGATAGCCGTTTTGAAAGTGAACAGGAAAGTCAATGAAATCAATGATCTACCAGTACCACCCCCGCGCCAGTGCTGGGTTTGCGTACCGTCACTTATTGCACTGAAAACGAGGGGACCCCCTGGAGAAGGATTGCCCGGGCTCCAGCACGAAGGTTTCGGGCGCATTCTTCTTTGCTTCGATGCCCGGCGAGACCTGCGCCGAATTCGACACCTTTGCAGAACCCACATTCACTATTGATAACATATTTTATCAATAGTAAATTCAGAGTAGGGCATCCGATTGTTTTTGTACATAAACGCCTATCATGCTAAGGTGTAGGCAGGATAGGTAACCAATGCAAGACATGCCAACTAAAGACACAGCCCGCTGGACCGTCACGGTCTCCAAAGAGAGCGACCTCGCGCTTCGCACCTTCCTGGGTGCCAAGGGCATGCGCAAGGGCGACCTGTCGAAGTTCATCGAAGACGCGGTGCTCTGGCGCATGTTCCGAAAGTCCGTCACCGAGGCTCGCGAGTCCTTTTCAGACTTGTCGGCCGATGAGACGCTGGCCTTGGTTGATGAGGCCGTGGCGGCCGTTCGCCGTGAACAGCCCATGCCGCAGCCGCGTTGAGGCGCCGTGCGGGTCGTCCTCGACACCAACATCATTGTCAGCGGCTTCATCAGCCCGAGCGGCGCGCCGGCTCGGTTGCTGGACCTGTGGGATGAAGATCAGCTCTACACCCTGATCAGCGCCGAGGAACAAATCGCTGAGCTGATGCGGGTCGTTGACTATCCGAAGTTGCGGGCCCGTCTTCGTCCTGGGTTGGCCCACGATTGGGTCTTCACGCTGCGCCGCTTTGGGCTCCTGCTTCGTGACTTGCCCACCATCAATGTCTCGCCTGACCCGAACGACAATTTCCTCCTGGCCATCGCCCAGGCTGGCCAGGCCGATCTCTTAGTGACCGGCGACAAGCGCGATCTGCTGATGTTGAAATCGCATGGCAGCACGGCGATTGTTTCGGCGCGCGAGGCGGTTGCCCGATTGCAAGAAGGTATGGCATGACGGTGCGACAGCACACTGCCTGCTCCGATTAAGCCAGCCGGTCGCCTGTTGACGGCTGCTGAATTCCAGCGCCTGGGCGAGGTGCCGCCCGAGGTCGAATGGTTCGCCAACCTGGGCAACAAGAGCACGCGCCGAGCCTACGAGAACGCCCTGCAGGACTTCATGGCCTTCACCGGCATCGTGCGGCCAGATGAGTTCCCCGAGGTGACCCGCGCCCACGTCATCGCCTGGCGCGACGCGCCTGGCCAAGCGTGTACCTGTCTTGAGCAGCCAGACCGCGCGGCCCCGACTGGCCGCGCTGTCGTCGCTGTTCGAGTACCTGTGCGAGAAGAACGCTGTCACGCACAACCCGGTGAAGGGCGTGAAGCGACCTGTCGTGGAGACTTATGAAGGCAAGACACCGGCTCTTGGCGACCACCAGGCGCGCGGCCTGCTTGATGCACCCGCAGGCGACAAGCTGAAAGCCAGGCGCGACCGCGCCATGCTGGCCACCCTGCTCTATCACGCGCTGCGCCGTGATGAGCTGTGCCGCTTGAAGGTCAAGGACTTCGAGCATGAGCGCCGTGGCGTGCCGCACCTGAAGGTGTCTGGCAAGGGTGGCAAGACGCGCTATGTCCCTCTGCACCCAGCGGCCAGCGGCCTGGTGCTCGATTACCTGGATGCCGCAGGCCACGGTGACGAAGGCGACGGTGCGCTGTTCCGGCCTGTCCACCGTGGACGCGCTGAAGGTGCGGCTGCGGCCATCACCGCTGATGGCGTCTACAAGATCGTGCGGGCCTATTCAGCGGCCCTTGGCTTCAAGATCGGCGCGCATTCGTTGCGGGCCACGGCGGCCACCAACGCGCTCGACCACCAGGCCGACATCGCCAAGGTGCAGGAGTGGCTGGGCCACGCCAACATTGCCACGACGCGCATCTACGACCATCGCAAGACCAGGCCGGAAGACAGCCCGACGTTTAAGGTCGCGTACTGAACTGTCTGTCTTGCTGCAGCTATCTCGAAGTCTGCTTCACGCCTTCCAGCCCGAGCGTTGCGGCCGTCTGATTGGCTGTGTAGGTGCTACCTCTCGATGAGAAGTTGGGGGCCGTTGTAGGGGTCCCCTCGTTTTCAGTGCAATAAGTGACGGTACGCAAACCCAGCACTGGCGGGGGGGGTACTGGTAGATCGTTGAGTTCATTGGCTTTCCTGTTCACTTTCAAAACCTGGATTTACGGCGTCAAACCGTGATCGGTTTCATCCATTGCTTCCAGTTATCGGTGCCCCCTGCGAGGGAAGGATTTGATCGGCATAGCGGTCAACAGGGAAGCGAAATACACCCCGCAAGTTGATGCTCTCCAGCCTGGTCGGGGCAATCTTTCCAATCAATTCCGGTGGAATGACCTGGCGGCGGTTCGACCAGCGATCCAGGACCGCCTGCATTTGGGAGGTATTCCATGCCATCACAATGTTGGCCATCAGGCTCAACGCGTCGGCCACGGCCTGCATTTCGTCCACACGTTTTGCCTGTGCCGGACTGATCCGGCCGGTATAGATGGCACGCTTGAGGGCGTTAACCGCCTCACCCCGATTGAGCACCCGGCGCAATTCATTGCGGAAGGCGTCCTTGACAAAGTAGTCTGCCAGAAACGCCGTACGCAGCAACCGCCCCAACTGCACACCCGCCTCATAGATCGGATCGCCCTGGGCGGCAGAGCCAAACCGCGCAAGAGCTGCCACCGCACTGGCATGTCCGCTCATGACCGAAGCCGCCAAGTGCACGAGGCTATCCCAATGCTTTTCGATCAAAGCGATGTCAACATTAGCCTCGCACACAGCAGCGATTTCTGCGGGCACTTTGGTGCCGCGCGGCACGAACAGGTGGCGTACCGTCACTTATTGCACTGAAAACGAGGGGACCCCGGCGACGGTGGCGCTGGCGGCGCCAGGGGGGGCATCATCCGTGCGCTGCGGCTGGCGTGAACCCCAGCACCCTTGAGGTCTGGGTGGCTCGCGGTTGGAGGCCGTAGACCTGTGCGCATCCCTAGCGCCGTTGTCCTTCACGCTGCCACCAGCGCCGGATGGCGTGGGCGGCGAACCGGGAGGTGTCGTGGGAGACGCCCACCGAGACATAGCCGCGGTTGGCCAGCAGTCGAGCGCCTCGAGTTTCGCCGAGTGATCGTTCGGCTGCGCCTCGGAAACACACGGATGGCCGCGCCTGGGGCAGCGGCCGTCCGGTCACCGAGGCACCGGGCAGAGGTGGCTGCCGGAAGCGGTTCGGCGGCCTTGGCCCGTGGACGCCGCTAGGGCCCGCGCCCTTGCCCCAGGTCCTCAGGTCGGCGGCAGGTCGGTCACGGCACCGACGGACGCGTCCGACACCAGTCGGGCATACTTGGCTAGCACACCGGTGCGGTAGCGCGGTGTGGGGGCGGTCCACTGCGCGAGGCGCTCGGCAAACTGGGCCTCGGTGAGTTCGACGTCCAGGCGGCGGTTCTCCACATCGATGACGACGGTATCCCCGTCGCGCAGGGCGGCGATCGGACCGCGCTTGGCTGCCTCGGGTACGATGTGGCCGATCACGAAGCCCCGGGTGGCGCCGGAGAAGCGGCCGTCGGTGATGAGGGCCACTGTCTCGCCCAACCCGGCCCCCTGGATCGCGCCGGTCACGAGTTGCATCTCGCGCATGCCGGGGCCGCCGATGGGACCTTCGTAGCGCAGCACCATCACGTCGTAAGGCTGGATGAGGCCGGCTTTGACGGCCTGGTACGCTTCCTCCTCGTTCTCGAACACGCGGGCGGGGCCGCGATGGACGGCTTTCTTCTGGCCCGACACCTTGATCACGCACCCGCCGGGGGCCAGGTTGCCGCGCAGGATGGCCAATCCACCCTCGGGCTTGAGGGCCTGTGCGAGGGCCTTGATCACGGTCTGGCCGGCGGGTTCGGTGGCCGCGCCGATTTCCTCGCCCAGGGTGCGGCCGCTCACTGTCCGCTCGTCCGCACTGAGCAGGCCGGCTTCGAGCAGGCGCTTGCCCACCACCGCCATGCCTCCGGCCTCGAACATCTCTGGGGCCGTGTAGGTTCCCCAGGGGCGCATGTCCGCGAGCACGGGCGTTTTGCGCGAGATGCGGTCGAAGTCCTCCAGGGCCAGTTCAACGCCGAAGTCGTGCGCTGTGGCCAGCAGGTGCAGCACCGCATTGGTGGAGCCCCCGGTGGCCATCACGCCGGTGATGGCGTTCTCGAAGCTGCGTCGGGTCACCAGCGCGCGCGGCGTGATGCCGGCGTTGAGCAGTTCCATCACGCGCGTGCCGCAGGCATAGGCCGTGTCCACCTTGGAGGGATGCAGGGCGGGGACGTCGTTCGCGCCACGCAGGGAAATACCGAGCATCTCATAGGCCGTGGCCATGGTGTTGGCGGTGAATTGCCCGCCGCAAGCGCCGGCGGCCGGGCAAGCGTGGTCCTCCACGTCCTTGAATTCCTCCGCGTCGATGCGCCCCGCGTTGAAGGCGCCGACCGCCTCGTAGGCGTCCTGGATGGTGAGCTTGCGGTCGCCGAACACACGATTGGGCTTGTGGCAGTGTCCGCTGGCGATGGAGCCGCTGTAGAGCGTGAGCCCGGGGATGTCGAGGCGCCCCAGCACCATGGCCATGGCGGGGATGGTCTTGTCGCAGCCGGATATGGTCACGATGGCGTCGAGCATGTGGCCGCGTGCCACCAGTTCCACGGAATCGGCGATCAGCTCGCGGCTGACCAGCGAGGTCTTCATGCCCTCGGTGCCGGTCGTGATGCCGTCGTTGATGGCGATGGTGTTGATCTCCAGCGGGTTGCCACCCGCCGCACGGATCCCTTCCATCACGCGCTGCGCGAGATCCCGATGGTTCAGGTTGCAGGGCATGGTGCCGATCCAGCAATGGGCGACGCCCACCTGCGGCTTCGCGAGATCGGCATCGGTGAAGCCCGCCGCCTTCATCATGGAACGAGCGACCGCGCGATCGGGACCTTCCAGGAGAGGGCGACTCTTGTGCTTGGGATCGAAGCTCATCTATTTGTCCGTTTGAGTAAGAAGGGAGGGGGGCCGATCGATGCGCGCCGCGCGCCGGCGGCATCGTCGCACAGGGTCAAGATCCGCGCTGGGGCGTTGCCAGCATTACGAACAGCTTTCGGGCCTCCTGCCGTCGCAGAGGCTCTCCGCAAAACCGCACTGGCGTTTGCGGAGCGTTCGTTGGTTGTGGTGCTGCGGGCTGGCGCCGTCCCGCGGGTGACCGTGGGTAGGGCCGCTGTTGAACTTGGCGCGGACGTGCTCGGTCTTGACCGCATGGGTCGCGGCGTACTCCCGCGGCCTTGGCGGGCTGCTGCGCGTGGGAACCTGTTGCACCATCCGCCACCACCCCGGTCCAACGGGGCCTCGTGGTCCCGGCCTGCGGGGTGGACAGCGACTGGTCCAGTGGCAGTGCCGGGGGCCGTCGGGGCGGCCTTGCCTGCGCGCCAGGTCGCTGATCTCTCGCAACAGCGACCGCAGGGCCGCGTCGATTGCTTTCTTGAGCGTGCTCGAGCCCTTGTTCATGGTGATGGCGGCCGAGTCGCCCGGCCCCTTGCCGAGGACCGGGGAGCTTACTCGGGGTGCTGGGAGGCATTCTGGATCAGGGATCTCATGGAAGGGCCCCGCAACCCGTAGGCGCCGACTTGGCTCGGCTCGAGGGCGACGATCACTGCGCCGGGCGCCGAAACCGTGGGTCGGAGCGGCAAGGGGTCGCGGATACAAGGCAAAGCTAGCAGCCAATGGCGCAATGACGCGCACTTGTGGATTCCTCGGGTACTTAATGAAATCTGCGACCCAAGCCATGTCGTCACCTTCGCCTGCGATCGAGGTCTAGATCTGGGGGGACCGCAAATTCTATACCCTTGTCCCAACCAGCCCGCGCGCAGGGGCCCTGCGCAGGTGTGGGGTGTCGGCCCCACCGGTGCTTTGAGCCCGGTGCGGCAGGGCTCGCACGCAGTCGTCGGGCCGGTGCGCGCGGCGCCTTCGCGAACCGGTGGCCAGTGGGGGATTGCGCGAGCAGCCGTCGAATTCGGTTGCGATCGGGGGGGAGTTGCAGCGGGCTTTGGAGGCTGCGGATGGCCCTGCAGGCAAGGCCCGGCACGCGCAGGCTCTCCCCCGCCGCAGCAGCGCGAGCAGGCTCCTACGGGGCGCGGCTCCAGGACGCTGCCTGCACAGCGCCAGCCGTTTGCCTGGGCCACGGGCCGGCGAAGTGCCCGCTGGTGCGGAACGACCCGCCCGCAGTGGCGCGGCAAGACCTAGCACGCAGCGATAGGTTCATAGGCTTTCGGCTTTCAAGCCCATTTTGGAGCATCTATTCGGTCCAGGGTTTTGTACGGCATCTGAAGGAGCCAAGCCGATAACCAAAGCGGTCCCGTCCGCGCGGCGGACTATCAGGATGGATTTCAGCGCAATGAAGAAATCGCATCATCCGCGCCGTCACTCCACCAACGCCTTAAACACGGCGTCAGCCGAGTCCTTGTAGAACTCGATGCTGATCTTCGTCCACAGCTCGTCGGGCAAGTCGTTCAACGGGCGGCGCGCCGCGACCGGCATCAGGATCGTCTGCGCTTGCTTGTCGATTGCGAGTTCGACGATCCGCGCCGCGTTGGGGATCAGCTCGACCGATCCGCCGAGGTTCAGCGCCCCGACGACTACCGTTCCACCCCGCGTGTTCTTGTTGAGCAGCGCCCCGCACAGGGCGACCAGAACGGGCAGACCCAAGCCCGCCCCTGCCCTGTCCGAGTCCATCGCGCGCATCTGGACCGAGAACGCCTCCTCGCGCGGGTTGCGATCGCCGACAAGCTCCTTCGCGCGTGTGTAGAGGTTCTGCTCGCCGACCTTGACGCTTTCGCGAAAGGCCGGCGGCGTGGGCTGGTTGAGGATCTTGACGCCGCTGCCGCGCCCGCAGGTGACCTCGATCCGGTAGAGCCCTGCGCCCGTCTCCCCCGACCCCGGGTTCGCACCCCAGACCTGTCCGGGCGGCAGCGGGTCGGACTCGATCGCCTCGTCGCTGTGCTGCTCCGGCGTGGAGACAAACTGCTCCACGCCCTCGGGACCGAGGATGTAGCTGAAGTGGGTGTTGCGGAACTCGCTCTTGAACACCCGCCGCTGCTGCTCCTTGACCCTCCGACGGGACTCCAGCGCCAGGCGCATCATCCATTCGAGGTCCTCGTCCGAGACCGGCATCTGAGGATCCGGGAACAAGAGCTTGGCCAAGCCACTGACCGTCTTGTTCACGGCCTCGATATCACGCCCACTCAGCGCGCCACCCAGATGCGCCCGGCTTTGCATGACGGACACACGGTTTCCAGCACGCAGCCGGTCCCAGCACTCGCTGAGGAAGTCGCTGACAAGGCCAAAGTGGTCAGTCACGTGCTCAGTTGGATTCAGTTTCGGGAAATCCCATCCGGGCACATAGGCGTGCAGCCGGTCCATGAAGGCCGTGTCGTTGCGCATCTCCGGGGGCAGAGGGCTCAGCAGATGCCCGACCCGCTGCTGCTGCTCGACGTCCACGTCCAGGTTGCCGACCATGACGAGGCTGCCGTCGGCGCGAATGTTCTCCTTGCCGCGGCTGAACTGGCCGGACGCCATGTAGCCCTTCATGATGTTGACGCCGTCCTTCTGATCGAACGAGATACCCGATACCTCGTCGAAGCAAACCACGTCGTACTGGCAGACCAAGCCCCTTTGCCCCGTCGAGTTGTTGACGAACATCTTCGCCACCGTCGCCTTGCCACCGGAAATCAAGTGCGAGTACGGCGAAATCTGCTGGAACAGGTGGCTCTTGCCCGTTCCGCGAGGGCCAAGCTCGACCAGGTTGTAGTTCCGCTCGACGAACGGCACCATCCGAAGGAGGACAACCTTCTTGGCGCGATCGGAGAGCGCGGACGCTTCCAGGCCGATCGAGCGCAGCAGGAAGTCGGTCCATTCCGCGACAGTGAAGCTCTGCCGCGCCTTCATGAGCACATCCAGCACGTTCGACTTCGACATCTGGATGGGCCGCAGGGCGTCTACCTTGAACGGCCGCCCGCCCGTCTGCTGGGCGATGACCCCGTCGTAGCTCAGCGTCACTTCTGCGTAAAAGCCGTCGGTCAGCATGCGCTCGTTGTCGCGGACCGTCTGGTCTTCGATGCGCACATCCCGAAGCGCAAGGCTGGGCAGTTCGGCCAAGTAGCAGTCGTTCTTCGCGTCGAGCCGGGCGCGAACGATGTCGATCAGCTTGAGCGACCCTGTTTCCTTTGCCCGCGCCTTGAACAGTTCCTCCTCGCCGGTGCGTACCGTACGATTCTTCAGTTGCT
Organism: Betaproteobacteria bacterium; assembly: GCA_025356655.1. Classification (GTDB taxonomy): domain Bacteria; phylum Pseudomonadota; class Gammaproteobacteria; order Burkholderiales; family SHXO01; genus SHXO01. The sequence continues at coordinate 8,603 of JANXRW010000105.1, forward strand.
TCTCGACGATCTGCAGACCTTCGTTGATCTCGTTCTCGTCGACGCTCGCGCAGTAGCGGCCCAGCAGGAACTCGACGACATAGGTCGGCACCGGGTACTGGCGCGAGTACTTGCGTACGAGGTCTTTGCGAACCAGGTAACCATCGAAGGCCGACGCCGCGAGCCTGTCCAGTGCATCCAATTCCATGCTCATTGCCCTTCTCCAATCGTCGTGGGCCGATAGTTGAGCACCCGTCCCGTTGCATCGAGGACGACGGCCATCGCCGCCGTTCCCTCGTAATCGTCGCGCTCGACGGCCAGGCTCGCTTGACCGTTGCTGCCGAGATCCTTGGCCGTGGCGATGCGCTGCCCGTCGGGATCCGCTTGCTTCCAGTTGCGTCGAAGTTCGACGCGCAGTCCCGCGGCGTTTGTGTCAACGACGACCCGGCAACGCATGCCCCGCCAGCGGACCTCCGTGATCTGCGCCTTCAACGCGACCTCGCCCTGCTCCACCAGCATGTCGGGCACAACGCACTCCTGCGGGCTCACCCCGCCGTGGGCGTATTCGGTGTTGACGATGAACGAGCCGATGCCCGGCGGCGAGGCGATGCGCGCGTGGGCGTTCCAGAACCAAGCAAACGTGGGCACGTCCGGGCTCGACTCGCCTCGCACAGAGGCACACCGCGCCCACTTCGTGGCGACCAGGTGAGCCGGTAGCTCCACCTTGGGCATGCCGCCCGGCACCAGCAACCAGCCGTGGTCAGTCACCACGCGAACGCGCGTCCACCCGGTTCCGAGCAACGCCGCAACCCGATCCGCAATGGCCTCGACCTCGACGTCGATGTGCCGCACGAGCGAGGCACCGAGCGAATGGCCCATCTCATCCAGCCGCCCGATCTCCGTCCAGCCGCCCTTGTCGGTCCTAGCTGCCAACGTCGTCTCGTCGGGTCCGAGGATCTCAACACCCTGACGCGCCATTTCGTCGCGCAGCCGTGACGCAGTCACCGATTGCTTGCTGACCGATATGACCGGATTGAAGTCCTCGGCGGAAGCGCCCCCTTCACATGACGAATGGGCTGGCGAAGCGATCGGTTTAGCGGTGGCAGTGACCGTAGGCAGCGGAGCGATGCGGTGGCCGAGTTTGACTCTCAGCCCCCGTTGCTCCAAACGCTCCTGCAGAATGCCGGCGACATCGAATCTCAGGCCGTCGGCAAACACCAAGCAGGTTTCGGGTTCCGTATTCACACCCGAGACAAGCTTGCGGTACTCGGCCGCACCCTGGCTAGCCAGGTCCTGGAACTTGCGAGCCGATTTGTCGAGCCACGGCGCATAGAGCGCCCGGACTACCTTCGCGACGAGTGCGATGTCCGAAGGCGACTTCGCGTGATTCATCGCGTCAAGCGCTGCTCGATCGCAGCGCCAACCGTCCGTGGCGTAATCGGCAGCCATCGCCGCTAACGATGCGCCGCCGAGCGGCGAATGCGCCAGCGCCGCGAGCCGCGCCAGCGACTCCAGGGCGCCAGCCATGCCGCTGTATCCCAGATCAGCCCAGACCCAGGATCGGCGATCCCGGTGCTGCATTTTCAGTTCAATGACGCGGTCGCAAATCTGCTGGTGTGGCAATGCGATCGCTGCCTCCAGTGCATAGCGAAGTTGCCCCTCCCGCTCTTCATTCACCTGCGGCTGGCGAGCCTGGTCGACGAACAGGTCGCGCGGCTTGGCGTTGCGGAGCAATTCCGCTATGCCTGGGTAGCCGCGGGGTGCATCGCGAAAGCGTCGCCACACGCCCTCCCACTTCCCATTGCCGTTAAGCATCAGGTCGCCCGCGCGTGCCGGGCCGTGCTTGTCGGGGTCGAATCCGAACTCGCGCACGCAGATGTTCCTGAACGTCTCCCAGCGGGCCGCGTCGCAGCGTCCTTGGAAGGGTTCGGGCTCGGACATCCAGGCCAGAAGATCGCGGACCGGATCGCGCACGGAAAGCCGATCGAAGTCGTCCGCATCGAGGCGGCGACCTCTGAGCGGCGCGATAGGCTCGGTAGCCAGCACCGGCAGCGCGCGCATCATGGCCTCGCGAGTGCGATAGTCGAGCGCGATGTCGAGGCCGACGCCATCGTCCGAGGAGAGCAACGCCTCCACCGTCCAGTCCCGGCCGTTCTTCTGGTGCCACACCGCGCCGCGGTACTGCAGCTCGATCAACGGGTGGAGCAGATCGGGGCAGTCTCCGCCCGCCCGCAGTTCCTGGCGGCTGACGCCGGGCAAGTACAGGATGGGCACGGTGCCGGGTGGTGGCACCAAGTCGGGCAGCGTTCGGTCCACGACGCACTTGAGCCAGATGGCTGGCCCCGCGCGGCACGCGGCGTCGTAGGTGCCGAGCACGTAGAAGTGGGAACACGCCTTTTGCAGGGCCGGCACGAGGGGGCGCCACTGCCCGTCAGCATCCGTCCAGAGCAGTGCGACTGGTTCGGCCACACCTTCGGGCGAACGTGTGGCGGCGGCCAGCGACGCGGTCAGTGCGTCGAGCAGCGTGGAGGACTGGTTCAGTGGGTTGGTCACGGCGTCATCTTCATGGCACTCAGCCTTTCACCTTGCGCGCCCTGGCCGCTTCCTTGAACGTCCGTGTGTAGTGCAGGTCGTTCCAGCGGTTGCCGTCCGATTCGTTGCCGCTGCCGCCGAAGTCCTTCTGGTCATCCTTGTTGTCCGGATCCCAGCCCCAGAACCAGGGGAAGTCCTCGCGCGCACGCTGTGGCTCCTTGCCGCGGTCCTTGTCCCACTTGATCTTGGGCGTCGTTCGCAGGATGCAGGCGCCCTTGGCGCGCGCACCGAGAGGTCTCGCAGTCATGAAGGGGCGGATGTTGATCCGCACACCGTCGTTGATGTCCGGCTCCCAGCCGATCGGCTGCTCGGCGAGCGGCTTCCAGCGGACGAGGAGATCGTAGGGTGGCTCGCCGGTGAGGATATTCGTCAACTCCACCTTCAGCTGCTCCGCCGCCGCGACGCGCGCGTCCGCACCCTCAACCCCGGAATTCTGGTCGGCGCGTTGCCGGTCAATCCAGTCGCCCAGATAGGAGTACAGCAGCTTTTCCAGCGTACGCCGCCCTTCGCCATCGGGCGCGGCCAAGCGGTGGTAGTTGACCAATGCATGGAAGCCATCGCGGCGACCATCCCAGATGTGCCAGACAAAAGCCCGCTGATGGAACAGCGCACAGTGCTGCTCGAAGAAGCCGTCGCGTAGCCAGTCGTCGAGCGTCTTGCCGGCGAAGCCGACTTGCGCAAGGAGACCGTCGAGCTTTGCGGCAGACCATTCGGCGCCGAAAGCATCGGCCAGCAGGGAGAGAAGTCGAGAGGAAGCTGGCTGTTCGCCCTTGACCGGATTCAGCGTGACGATGCCGTCGCGGTCGGCGTGTTTCTCCAATCCGTCCGGCCCCAGCGCTGGGCAGTCCGGGAAGCTGGAGCCCGTCTGGCGCGCCCAGCGATAGCCGGCAAGACGAGCGACGGCGACTTGAAGCGGTGCGTCTGAGCCTCTCGGGTGACCGGTGAAGAGCCACTGCGTCGGGTCGTCAGAATGCGGTTTGGGCAGGCCGTTCGGGTACTTCTCGGCGGCGACCTGTTGCCAGTAAGAGAGGTCGAACGGGATTCTTCCGACGTAGCCGTTGTCGACACTTACCTTCTGGTTCAGCCTGCGCATTTCGGTGCTGAATGCGCGGACGCTACAAAACGCCCAAATGGCCGCCAAATGGTCTACGCTCTTTGGAACGATGACTGGCGTGGAATTAGAAAATAGATCTCCTAGATACAGCGTTGCGGGCATTTCGCGCATCTGGCCAATCGCAACGCCCGTCGTTTCCCAGGCTTGATTGCCCCGAATCGCAGCCGCTTCAAAGCCATCCAGCAACGTACCCCAGTCAACGACACACTCGCGGCCGCCGTAAAGCATTGTCCTCGCGGGTGGCGATTGAAAGAGTCGCCATTTGACGGTGACAGATGACAGTTCCCAGAAATGTAAGACCAGCCGCTCGCTGTCGCCCGGTGATGTACCTTGAAAGCATTCTGCATAGCGCCCTAGAAGTTTCGTTGCGTCAACTGCCTCGAAGGTTAGTACCGCGTCAGGATTCTTTAGCCTCTTTTGAATTCTGGGTGGGCTACGCCGCATGCGGGTTGATGCGGGAGAAGTCGAGCTTACCGGAGATCAGGAAGATCATGGTGCGCATGGTCTCGAAGCGCGTGTATCCGCGTGCCCTGCGCTTCGCTGCCTGGAA
>JANXRW010000014.1 GCA_025356655.1 Betaproteobacteria bacterium
ATATCCCACGCGGTTCCCGAAGGCGCGAGCGGAGCCCCGGAGTTCACCATCAGGGCAGCCTATGCCGCCGCGGGACCGATAGCTCGGCGACGCACCCTCATCAGCGCCATTGGAGAATATCCTAAGTGACTGTGGCAGCGACGGAATTAGCCAAGTTTGGCCCGTCGCAAAAGAGCCGCGACCAAACAGTTTGGCATTGAGCAAGTACGCGGCCCGTTGGACGTTCGCTGGCGAGATCTTGAAGAACGACGCGAGCCTCAGAAGCGCGGATGGCGCTTCAGGAAATCATGTCCAAAGTAGAGCTTGAGCCAGGTTCCACGCAAGGGTAAATTCACTACGCGGTCCCGGTTGTATCAGCGTTTTCTACTGACACAATCGGGGAACTCTGGCGTCCCCACGGGGATTCGAACCCCGGTTACCGCCGTGAAAGGGCGATGTCCTAGGCCTCTAGACGATGGGGACCAGGTACTACTACACACTCTTGGTGGAGGTAAGCGGGATCGAACCGCTGACCTCTTGCATGCCATGCAAGCGCTCTCCCAGCTGAGCTATACCCCCGAAGAGGCGGCATTATAGCTAGCCTCCCCGAAGGTTTCAACACTATTCACGCGGGAAGGTGTTCCAACTGTATCGCGATGCGTTCCAGGCACTCGCTGCGGCCGAGTAGTTCCATGGTGGCGTCGATGGACGGGGTCTGCGTTTCGCCCGTCAGGACCACGCGCAGCGGCATGGCAAGGCCGGGCATCTTCAGTCCGTTGCTGGCGGCGACGCCCTTGAGCGTGGCACTGATGGCCTCCTTGTTCCACTCCACGGCTCCCAGGCGCTGGCGCAGGTCCTCCAAGGCGGGGCGCAGGGCGGCGGTATAGTGGGCTTCGCGCAACTGCGCGCTGGGCGCCACAGGCCGGTAGAAATACACCGCAGCATCCGCGAGCTCCTGCAGGCTGCTAACGCGGGCCTGGAGCAGCGCGATCACCCGGTCGATGGCAGGGCCGGTCGCGGTCTCGCAGCCGCGCGCGGCAAGCGCGCTGATGACCCTGTCGCGCAGTACCTCTGGACTCTCTTCCTTAAGGTACTGGGCGTTGAGCCAGAGGAGCTTTTCCGGGTTAAAACGCGCGGGAGAGCGGCTGATGGACTCCAGTTCAAACCATTCCACGAACTGGTCGATGCTGAAGACCTCTTCGTCCTTATGCGACCAACCCAGCCTGGCGAGGTAGTTCAGCATGGCCTGCGGCAGGTACCCATCCTCGAAGTACTGCATGACACTGACCGCGCCGTGGCGCTTGGACAGGCGCTCGCCGTCGCTGCCCAGGATCATCGGCACGTGGCCGAAGTGCGGCAGCGAAGCACCCAGCGCGCGAAAGATGTTGATCTGCCGCGGTGTATTGTTCACGTGATCGTCACCTCGGATGACGTGGGTGATGCCCATGTCCAGATCATCCACCACGACGCCGAAGTTGTACGTGGGAATGCCGTCCGCCCGCACGAGTATCAGGTCGTCGAGCTCCGAATTCTGGATCTCGATGGGGCCCTTGACCTCGTCGTGCCAAGCCACGCCGCCCTCGGTGGGGTTGCGCAAGCGGATGACGGGGTCGACGCCGGCGGGCGGGGTGGCCTTGGAGTCTCGCCAGCGGCCGTCGTAGCGAGGCTTCTCGCCGCGGGCCCGCTGGGCTTCGCGCATGACGTCGAGCTCCTCGCGGGTGGCATAGCAGTGATACGCCTTGCCCTCCCGCAGTAACTGCTCAGCAACTTCCGCATAGCGGCTGAGCCGGTGCATCTGGTAGAAGGGACCCTCGTCGTAATCCAGCTTCAGCCACTGCATGGCGTCCAGAATCGCCTGGGTAGAGGCGCTCGTGGAGCGCTCCTGATCGGTGTCCTCGACACGCAGGATGAACCGGCCCCCGTGGCGGTGGGCGTAGGCCCAGGAGAACAGGGCGGTACGCGCGCCCCCTAGATGGAGGTAGCCCGTGGGGGAAGGGGCAAAGCGGGTTCTCACGGTCATGGGGCGCGCAGTCTCCGGGGAAGTACAGCAAAAAGGAGGCCATTATAGACGGGTGCCAGAGCGGCCCTGCCCGCCGGGCAGGCCACTCTCGGTCGGCGGGATTGACCGCGGAGCGCGGATCGTGGGAAAATCGCCGCTGTGCCGTAGATTTACCCTGTACGCGCAGAGCACCGAGTGCCCCGCAGGGCGGTTAACTCAGCGGTAGAGTGCCACCTTCACACGGTGGAAGCCACTGGTTCGATCCCAGTACCGCCCACCACAGTAATGCTCAGACTGCGGCGGCTATAGACGAAAATCCTGTCTCCATTCGTCCCGGACTTGCGCGGTGGTAACAGGGCGTACCACTGAAACCATGTCACTGAAACCGTCTTACTCGGATCAGCGACCAAATAACCCCTCACCAGCGCACGTTCTTTGCTGTCGATTGCTTACGGTCTCTGGCCGGGAGCTCATCGCGCGTTCAGATTTTCCTTCTCTGGAAAGAGCGTCCTGCCAGCGGACTTCGCCGCACCACGATCAAATGTCATCCTGCGCGGGCATCCCGCGGAAGGACGCGGAGAACGCCATAAGGCAATCGGCAACACCTTCGCTCGTGCCTTGTAGTAGCCGCAGCCCTTGCCAGACGATCGTGGCGCATGCACAACCAATTCCTTGAGTGTGCAGCAGACCTGCAAACGCTTCGAACAGCTGGCCGCGATCGAACCCATACGCTGACTGCGGCACCCCACCCAAGCGCCGGCTGCACCCACCTCGGAGGAAACAGACCTCGAGGGTGGCGGGAGGACGAACAACCGGGGCGCTGAATCTATGCGTGCAGCAGAAGGCGGGCGTATTCGGCCTTGACCGTGTCATCGCACTCACAAATCCACTCCTCCAATTTGGGGCCGTCTCTCCTCAGCTTACCCATGGTCTCGGTAATGGATTCCGGACGCACACCGAGCAAGTCGGGGAATAATTCCTGAGCTAGCGGCACCGTTGCTGCTCCACGGGATGGTGCTGGTTGCACACGGCTGTCTGTGAGGTCTGCCCGATCAGCGCTTGGGTATAGAGCCGGGGGGGGAATAGCTGCGCTTGGCCGCCGAGCGCAAACTCCCGCATCATGAGCTTCCGACTCGGCCGATGGGCGGTTCCCGCGCTCTGCATCACCGTGTTCTTAGGCATGCTTTCGCCGCCGGTGAAGATGGAGATTCCGAGGATCCATTCGTTACCGCCCAGGGCAATTTCCCCGGAGGATCCGTCCTTCAAGGGCATCGATCATCGAGATGATTCCGGCCGTCGAAAAATCTATGTACTCCACATCATTGCTGGACTCCGACAGGGTCCATCCAAGCGGCGTGGGGGCGGATTCCAGGTCGGCCAGCAGGCGCTCCTATTCGGCCTCAGTCAGCGCTGCGAAGATGCGGTGGTGCGTTGGATCGTCGTGCGCTTTCTTCGCCATCTGCTTTTCGGTCGACGCTTGTGTGCTGGGCGGCGTCATTGCGGGTCGTCCTGTGGTGATCGCTGCGTGCCCTCGTTTCACGGCGCCACACCCGGTCCGGCGGCAGCGCCGCTCTGGGCTGATCCGCGGGCGAGCTCCGGGGCGAGGAGGGGAAGCCTCGACGGCACGGGTGTGCTCGTCGGCGTCCCCGCTGGGAGGGCGGAGCGGAGGCCGGGTTGGGGGAGGGGACGGATTCGGCTAGACTTCAGGGATAACGGGCGGCGGTTCTAGCGCCCACTTTCAATTTCTGCAACAGGATGGCCCATGAGCGATCACGAGGACGGCTCTCACCTGACCGAAATGGAACTGCGCGTCCGAGCCCTGGAGACGGTCCTTGCCGAGAAGGGGTACATCGACCCCGCGGTGTTGGACCTCATCGTGGAGCACTTCGAAACCAAGGTGGGGCCGCATATCGGCGCGCGCGTCGTGGCGCAAGCATGGGTGGACACCGCGTTCCGGCAGGCGCTCCTTGCCGATGCCACCGCTGCCATCGCCGCAAGCGGCAATTTCCCACCCGTGGGTGATCATTTGATCGCCGTGGAGAACACCCCCGACCAGCACAACATGGTCGTGTGCACCCTGTGTTCCTGCTATCCCTGGGATGTCCTGGGGCTTCCCCCGGTCTGGTACAAGTCCGCCCCCTACCGCTCCCGGGTGGTCATGGACCCGCGCGGGGTGCTGCGGGAATTCGGCGTGGCACTCCCGGAGGGGGCCCGCCTCCGGGTCTGGGATTCCACGGCGGAAACCCGCTACCTCGTGCTGCCGCGGCGCCCAGCCGGGACCGAGGGTTGGACGGTGGATCAGCTTGCGGCCCTGGTCACTCGCGACAGCATGATCGGGACCGGCCTCGCGCTCACACCCGAGGGGGATCCGCAATGAACGCAGTGCACGACTTGGGGGGCATGCAGGGCTTCGGCGAGGTGGTGCGGGAGGCCGGGGAGCCTGCCTTCCACGCGGACTGGGAAGGCCGTGTCCTGGCCTTGCAGCGGGCAGTGCTCTACACCCGGGCTGCGAACCTGGACGGATTCCGCCATGCGCAGGAAAGTCTGTCGGCGCGGACCTACCTGTCCATTTCCTATTACCATCGCTGGCTCCTGGCGCTGACGAAGCTCACCCTGGACCTGGGCTTGGTCCAGGGTGAGGAATTGCAGACTGGCCACGCGCTAGCGCCCGCAAAACCCTTGGGGCGACGGCTCACCCGAGCCGAGGTGGCTGCCGCGTACCTTCGGTCGCCCTTCGGTCGGAACCCGCAGGGGTCCCCTCGGTTCAAACCGGGCGACGCCGTGCGCACAAAAAATTTACACCCCGAGGGTCACACGCGGCTTCCGCGCTACGCCCGGGACAAAGTCGGGCGGATCGAGGCGCTGTGCGGATGCCACGTATTTGCCGATTCTTCCGCGGCCGGGATGGGGGATGATCCGCAATGGGTCTACACCGTGGTCTTTGACGGCCGAACCCTCTGGGGTGAACCGGCCGATGCGTCGCTTACCGTGTCCATCGAGGCCTTTGAACCCTATCTGGAGGCTTGCTGACATGGGCGAAGACTCGCATGCCGCGCAGGCGGCTCTCGGGGCGCTGGCTGCGGCACCTCAAGACGGCGGCGCGCGCGCATTTAGCGAACCCTGGGAGGCGCAGGCCTTTGCCTTGACCCTCGCACTGCACCGGCGCGGCGTCTTCACCTGGGCTGAGTGGTCCGCAACCCTCGGGGCCGAGATCAAGCGGGCGCAGGCCCTTGGCGATCCCGATACGGGGACCACTTACTACCAGCACTGGTTGGCAGCCATCGAGCACATTGTCGAACAGAAGGGGATCACGAACGAGCTTACGCTCGGTCGTTATCGCGAGGCTTGGCATCGGGCGGCGGATCGAACACCCCACGGGGAAGCGATCGTCCTGTCCTCTGCCGACCTCTCGCAGTAGATGCATTTTTCCCGGCCCGCGTGGGCCACCCAGGCGTTCGAGTCCCCAACCGCTCGCACGGCGGGTGTCGTGCCTGCCTCGTTCCCGTCGCGTCCGGCCAACAGCGGAGGGCGGGCATGAACCGCTTTCAGAACAGCGATCCGTCCGTAGTCCTAGGGAGATTTCCCTGGTACGAGATGGTCTGGCGGTCCCTGCGGGGGGATTTTCGGCCGACAGCCGATCCGCAAGGGGGCTACGAGGGCTTCGCGCGTGAGTGGAGCGTGCCGGTGGACCGGCTGCGCCTTGCCGCCCGGCCAACGGAACCGGTGATCACCTGGCTCGGGCACGTGGCCATGCTCCTGCAGGTCGCCGGGCTCAATATCCTTCTCGATCCCGTCCTCGCGCCATTTGCCGGTCCGCTGGGGCGCTTCGGCGCGCCGCGGCGGGTGCCCGCTCCCCTGGCGCCGGAGGACCTGCCCCCCATCGACTGTGTACTCATCTCGCACAACCACTATGACCACCTGTGCAGCGCGACCCTGCGGCGCTTGCGCGAAGCCGGGCAGACGCCGCGCTATCTAGTCCCTCGTGGGCTCGGCCCATGGTTCCGCGCGCGTGGCATGGCAAAGGTCAGCGAGATGGATTGGTGGGATGTAATCGAAATCTCGCCGGCACTGCGTGTGCATTTCACCCCGGCGCAGCACTGGAGCCGACGCACACCCTGGGACACCAATCTTTCGGGTTGGGGTGGCTTTCTGGTGGAGTGGAGTGCGCCGGGGCAAAGCCCCTGGCGTTTCCTGTTCCCGGGGGATACGGGGTATAGCGGAGATTTTCAGCGCATCCGCGAGCGCCTGGGGGCGGTGGATTTCCTGGCGCTGCCCATCGGAGCTTACCTTCCGCGCGCGTTCATGAAGCCGATGCACGTCAGTCCCGCCGATGCCGTTCAATTGATGCAGGATCTGGATGCCAAGCAGGCCATGGGGGTTCACTGGGGCACCTTCCTGCTCACCCAGGAGGCTTTTGATCAGCCGCCCCGGGATCTCGCCCTGGCCCTGCGGGAGCGTGGCCTGGACGCCGCCTGCGTCTGGTTGCTGCGCCACGGCGAGACACGGGATATCCCCCGGTTTTGAGGGGATGGGGCCTGCACGCGCCCGGCCACCGGGGGCCTAGACCGGTTGCAGCCCGCCCCCGTGTACCAACCCGCCTCGGCTCAGGCGCTCTGCCCGCTGGGCAGTCGCGCGAGGCCAGTCGCGGTCGCGCGGCGTCTTTGCCGAGCCGCCTCCAGCGCGATGGATGCCGCGCGCAGAAGACAAACGACGAACAGCGCGATGAAGAGCCCGAAGACCAGGTGCAGGCAGAGCACAACCCCGTAGACAGCAGCCACCGAGAGACCAAAGGCGACCTGTCGCCAGGGTTCGCGCGGGGTGGTGGCAGGGTCGGGGATCATGTACAGAGTGAAGAGGATGAAGGCGGCGCTCGTCATGGGCATCAGCGGTACCTGCAGGGGAATTTCAAAGAGCCAACTACGCACGAGTGCTTGCACGAAGAAGCCCACCATCCAAGCCGCGCAAAGGGGCAGGCGGCCGGTGAACTTGGCGTGGATGAAAATGCCGGAGGCGAGAATTCCCAGCGGCAGGATCCAGTGGGCAACGCCCACGAGGTTCTCCGTGAAGTGATAGGGCGGGGCCAGGCCTACGGCCGGGAACAGGAGCAGGGTGATCGTGATGCCGAAGTTTGACGGGTTGAAAACGTGCTGCGTGCTGCCGCCAAAGGGCACTCGGACCAGGGCCTTGGATGCGATGGACAAGGCGGCGGCGAAGGCAATTGGCCAGAGCCGGTCGCCGCAGTAAACCAGCATTCCTACGGCGAAGGCTGGAATCAGTGCGGGCATGAGGGTGCTTACTAAGTTGGTCCAACCCCCCAGGAAGCGCGGGTTCTCCTGCGCCGCCCAGGCCCGCAGCCACTCGAGCAGCAGGGTCATCGCGATGGTCACTGCGACGGCGGTGAGCGGTTGGGCGTAGGACTGCTCGAAGCCCAATATGGTGTGGCCTGCTAGGTTCCAAAGCGCAATGAATACGGTGAAGAAGCCGAGGGCGAACATCCGCTGCATGGAGTCTCCCTGCGGATAGAGCATGCGGCTGGTGACGGTTTCGATGACTGGCATGGCGAACTCCCTTAGGATCCCAGGACGATGGTGTTCCAGCCCGGCTGGATCTGGAGGTCGGCTGAACGCGGACGGCCTTGGCCGTCACGCCAGTCGATGCGAATTTCCAGCCGTGCGGCCGGGTCCAGCTTGCCTAGGCCGAAGTGCAACTCTGGGCTGCGCCGACCGGAGTGGCCGTTGCCGCCGTCGATCTGGCCCACGCGCAGCGCTCCATCGGGCAAGCGCAGGCGCACGCTGGCGCCAATGGCCGGCGGAAGGTGAACCCCGCCGGGTCGGCCAGATAGCACGCGTGTGCTTTGCTCGGGGGGTAGGGGCCCCTTGAGTAGGCGTAGCCCGAGAAACCCGCCGCAGTCCTTGCATCCGTTGTGGACGTAGACCGAAGGCTCCCACTGGTTGGCGTAGACGAAGTCGAGCGCGCCATCGCCATCGACGTCCGCCACCGCGACCCCGCGCGTGACGTAGGGGTCGGCAAGGCTCAGGGCAGCGGAGAGCGTGTAGAAGCGGCCGTCTGCTGCGCGCGCGAAAAGCGCATTGGGCTGGTATCCGCTCAGGTCGTCGCCGGGCCGGAAGGCGGGCCAGAAGCCCGGGTTGCTCATGATCTGGTCGTTACTGGTGGCCAAGGCCTGCAATTCGGCCCAGCGGTTGACACGGCCCTTCAGGAAGCCGGTGGCCTGGAGGACCTCCGGAACCCCGTCGTTGTTGAGGTCGACAATTTTGGCGTCCCAGCCCCAGCCACTGTGGGCGAGGCCGTATCGCTCCGCGGCCTGGGTAAAGGGCGCCTCTCCTCGGGCGAAGGCGCCCGGGTCGGCGCTGTTCACCCAGAGCATGTGGCTCTCCTGGAGGGAGTAAGGAGCGGCGATGTTGCTAACGTAGATGTCCAGGAGGCCGTCGCCGTTGATGTCACCGAAATCCACGCCCATACCCTTGAAGGAGTCTTGGCCTAGCACGGCGGATTTTGGGGTGAAGAATCCGCGCTTTCCCTCGAGCACCGCGAACTCCAGGTGGCCAGGGGTCGAGCGGTTGTGCAGCAGTCGGTCGGGGCCGAAGTCGTTGGCGAGGTAGATCTCGGGCAATTGGTCGCCATCGAGGTCGGCGGCCGCCACCGCCAGCGTCCAGCCTCGGTCCAGTGCGGGGTCACTGAAGGGCGTCACGTGCTGGAAGCGCACGGAAGGGTCTGCGCCCGAGGTCGAGGCATTCCATAGCAGGAAGTGCTTGCGCCCGCCATTGAAGGACTTGGACTTGGTGTCGTGCAAGTGCTCGCTGCCGGTCCCGTGAGCGTTAAGGATGTCCGAGCCATCGGCGAAGTAGTTGGCGAAGAGGAGATCGGGGTGCCCGTCGCCGTCGAAGTCCGCCAGGGTCGCGGCGTTGGTGAACCAGCGCTCTTGCGAGTCCACTAGTTCCACGGCCTTGAAGCCCGCGCGTGTGAGCGCGGTGGGACTACCCTCGGACGGTGGCACGCGCAGGTAGGCCACGGGAGTGCGCCCCCAGAAGTAGACCACTACGTCCATCCATCCGTCTTCATTCAGGTCGGCAAGCAGGCAACCCATGGGCGCCATGGTCTGAGGGGCATAGCGAAGAGGGGCGGGCTCCAGGGTGAAGGCCTCATAGCGCTTGCCCGTGCCCGGGACGGGCATGATCGTCACCGTGTCGGCGCGCGGGTCGACTAGGCACAGATCATTGGGCGAGCCGTCGCCGTCCACATCCCCCAGCGCCGCACCCGCGCCTACGGTGGAGATCCAACCCGAGATGCGCGCCAGCGACGGGTGCACCTGACGCGTCGTCTTAAGCACGCCGACGGGGTCTGGGAGCAAGATAGGGGCGTCGAAGCGGTAGTGCCCGGCCAGTTGGGCGAGTTCTGCGTCTCCCAGCCGCCGGTCCAGCGTGGCGAAGCCCAGCAGGCTCACGATACCGAGTGCCACGAGGGGGGGTATCCAATTCCGGATTGCTTTTGGCATTTTTTTCGATCTCCTTGTTCTCGGCCTAAGTGCTCGCCCAGCGGGAGTGCAACGGCCTATTGGAATTTCCGGCGAATCCCAGCCCGCCAGGCCTCGTAGGCGGCCCCTGTCGGGTCGGGGTCCAGGCGCGAGGGCATGTGTTCGCGTGCGAGCTGGGCGGCCTGCGCCTGTGAGAGCCCGCAGATGGTGAGGCAGGCCAGTTCGGTGTGGGGCGCGGGATTGCCCGCCCGGGCGCGCGCCTCGGCGCCGAAGACAACGCCCTGGGCGAGTTCCGCAGAGAAGCCACTGCTCACGGCTTGCAGTTTTCCGATTCCGGCTGCGTCCAGGCCTCCTGCATAGGCGAGCGCCAGTCCCACGCCGGACCAGAGGTCGCGATGGCGCTGCGGATCGAAGGCGGCGATCGCCTGCGCGATCCGCTCCGGTTGTGCGCCGCGTACGAACCACAGGCTACGGCCCAGACCCTGGTCGAAGGCGTGCAGCGCGTATTCCTGCGGCCAGGGCTTGCGCTCCTGCATGTCGATGAAGCGCCGCCAGTGGAAAAACCCCTCGTGGAAGCCATAGCCGTCGAGTACGAGCCACTTCAGCGGTGTGCCCATCTTCTCCACTGCCCAGAGCGGATGCCAGGGCAGGCGAGCAAGGGCCCAGCCGCAACCGACCAAGCAGATGTATTCGTGCGCGCTGGCTGGACCGCAGAGGAAGGCTGGCCAGAGGTTGCGCCCGGGCGTCAGCGCGTCCGACACGTAGAGCCCCATGGACGCTCCCTCGTAGGCGAACCCGCGTAAGGCGGGCTCCACCTCCTCCAGTATCCCCACCAGGGAGTCGAGCTCCCCCCTGCTCACGGCTTCGTTGTAGCCCGTCACAAAGGCCGCACCGATGGACTCCAGATGCAGCCGCATGCCATCGTCGGGCACCTCGAAGCCGCGGCGGCGCACCTCGGTCTCGCTGGCCTGGATGCGCAACAGGCGGGCGCGAAGGGGACCCCATAGCCGCTCGATGAGGCCACCGGCCAGGGAGGGCGGTGCGCTGATGGTGTGGGACATGGAAGTTCTCCGCCGGTCAGATTTCGAATTGTTGGAAGGTGCGGCGCAGTTCGGGGTCGATTTCCTCGAGTTCCCAGCGGCCGCCTTCCTCGCGCAGGAACTTGATGTCTTGACGGCCGCGGGCGAGCACCGGTGTCGCGCTTTCGCCCTCGGCGCGCAGGTACTCGAAGCCCAGGCTCACCCCGAAGGGCACAAAGCGCAGCAGCCGCATGCGCAGCAGAACCTCATCGAAGGCCCGGAACTCGTCCACGTAGTCGCAACTGGCGTGCGCGGTGACGAGGCGTAGCCGGCCAGACTCCAACTCGGCCAGGACATAGGGCGCGTAGGCCCGCAGGAACATCTCCCGGGCACGACCTTGCCAGGAGAAGTAATTCACGTAATACACATTGCCCACCAGGTTCGTTTCCTGGAAGGTCACCACATGGCGCAACTCGAAGTAGCCGGGATTCATGGAGGCCTCAGTCTTGCGGGATCAGGTGTTCAGCCGTCACGGGTTGGTCCGCCAGGGTGAGCGCGCGCGCGACGCCCAGGCCGATCCCGACCGCGCACCTCTGGCCGCCTTGGCCGAGTACCAAGTCGGCGGTGATAACCTGTAGGCTGGGGCCAGCAAAACAGAGCATCAGGCCCAGGCGTGTGTGCAGCACACGCGGCTCGATCTCGTCCAGCGGCCAGGAGGCCACGCCGAGCTTTTCCAGGCACTCAGTAGCAACCCATAGGTGCAGCGCGGCCAACTCCAGTGCCAGCCCGGCCCTGCGGGCGAGCAGCGTAAAGCGCTCAGTGCGGAGCGCCCCGAGCATGTGGCGCCAGTCGCCCAAGTTGAATCCCGGGTCGAACTGGAGGTCGCAGGAGACCTCGCGCTCCGCGCTCCCGGTGAGCAGCGTGAACTCGCCCGCGTGCGATAGCGAGACGGCATGTCCCGGCGTCCAAGGCGCCCCATTGGCGCGCCGTTGTAAGGTCGCAGCCGGCCCCAATGCTTGCTCCAACGCCGCCAAGGCGCGCTCATCGCGACGATCGGCCCCGCGCCCGACACCTGCCCGGAGACCGCGATATCCGGCGCCCTCGATGGCGAGGCGCTGCACGAACGCAACGAGCAGGTCCGGGTGCAGGCTCGCTCCAGACTCCCGCGCGCCCTCGACAACGCGCCGCAGGCGCAGGCCCCGCCATTGTTCCACCACCTCGCCCTCAGCCGTGGCAAGGTCCAGGTCCCAGTGGTACTCACTGCCATCGGATGCCGTCTCACGTGCGCGCAATCGGTAGTCGACGCCGGCGCGCAGGTGCCCGGGGAGGATCCGCATCGCGGCCGCCGGTAGAACGGTGAACTGGGGTATACAGGCCTGCAGCGCGTGGAGCAGCCCATCGCGCAGCGCTGCCTCCCCGCCGATACTGGCGCGCGGAAGAAAAGGACTGAACCAAGACTGTGCCGTGTCCTGCCCGAGCAGCAGGCGCGCCTCGCAGCCGAGGGCTTGGACGTTGTCATAGCCCTGCACGCAGCGGAACGACGGGCCGTGGAATAACAGGCCTTCGTACACCGCGGCGGCCGCGCACTTTGGACCGGGAAGGGGGGGCAGCGGGTCCGCGACGACCGACCCTCGCGGTACCACCCGGGCGTGGAAGTGGGGCACGTCGAAGGCGGTGGTGGAGGCGCGCACCTGCGCCCGGATCTCCCCGTCAGTGTCCGCGAGCAGCGCCAAGCGCAGCGTGCAGCGCTCGCCGGCTGAGAAGGCCACGGGCTGCTCGATGTGCAGATCTTCCACGGTGTGACCCGATGCCGCCGGGCATAGTGCGTTCGCACCCTGCAGCATGGCCTCGAGGGCCGACACGGTCGGCAGCACCGGGATGCCGAAGGGTGCATGATCGCGTAGATGGACATCCGTGTCGGTGCTGATGACACTGTCTACAATCAGTTCCACGCCGGGGTAATGTACGCGCGGCTCCTCGAGATAACGCAGTCGCATCGCATCGAAGGCTGTCGCATCGGGCGCCGGCCGGCCGTGGCGGCCAGCGACCAGGACCGGCTGGGTGTCCCCGCGGTGCATGAGTTCATCGAGTGCGCTGAGGGCTTCGTCGGTCTCCAGTGCCCGGGTATCGCTTTGCGCCAGCCCGTCGAGCACCCCGTCGAGCGTCACCGCCATTCCGGCAGACTTCCACGCGGTCCAGCAAAGGGGAATGCACACGGTTGCCGGAGAGGTCTCCCGGTAGGCTTGGACGCGTGCATTGAGCCACTCGTTGGCCTGGGCGTAATGGGCTTCTCCCACCATCCCCAGGCTGCCGATGATCGAGCCGTAGGACACCAGCAGCCGCAGGTGTCCCACCGGGAAGAACGCGAGCACCGTGTCCAACGCGCCGGCCTTGTTGGCCAGAGTGGCTAGCAGCACTGCGGGTTCCAGGCGTGCCACTTCGGTGGGCTCGTTGGATCCCGCTGCGTGGAAGAGCGCGTTGATGGGGCCGAGCGTGCGTTCCAGGGCATTGAGCGCAGTCCTGGTGGCGTCGGCGTCGCGTAGGTCGGCGGCGGCGTAGGCCGCCGGTATCGCCTCCGCATGCAACCGGGCCAGGGTGTCGCGTACCCGCAGATGGTTCGGCGGGCTTCGCCCCAGGAGGGCAAGCGAGCAGCCGTAGCGCCGCCCGAGGTGCAGGGCTGTCTCGGCTCCGATGCCGCGCGCGCCCCCGGTGACCAGGACCACGTCTCCAGGGCTAGGAAGCCATACCCTGCCCTGCGATCTCCCCAACGGACGCAGCCCTGGACCCCACGCCTGAGCGCTGGCGTCGACCCGTAGTTCGGTCAGTCCCCTAGGCGCCAGCGCGTAGGCCTGCAGTGCGCGTTCGAGCAGGGTTTCGTCGAGCCGGGGGAGGTCCACCACACAGATGCGCCGTTGGGGCACTTCGCGGGCCAGGCAGCGCGCGAAACCGCCGTGCAGGGGTTGGCGCTGGAGGATCAGCAGACCCTCGAGTTGAGGCTCGGCCAAAAACCGCTTGGCACAGCTGAGCAGGGCAAGGGCTTCCTGCGCTTGTGGGTGTTCTCCGGCCAGGTACACCATCGCTCGGGGCTTCGCGCCGCTCTCGCTCTCCGGGCCAAGGAGCCGGGCGCGCAGAGCCGTGGGCAGCCATTGGCCATCACCCTCGAGCACAAAGCGGATGTGGGTGGCGGGCCCGGTCAGCGCTTGTGCCTGCCAGAGGATCTCAAACGAGCGTAGCCAGGTATCGACCCCCGTCACGACGGCTTGGGCGCTTTCGCCCTGCTCCTGGCGCAGCCCTTCCAGGCGTTCGGCCAGTTCGGCCACGGTGACACTGCCCGGATCCCCCAAGGCCTGGGGGAGCGCCTGGATGCCCAGGGAGCGTGCCGTACGCGACGCCAGGTGACGCACGCGTATGGAGTTCAGGTGCAGGTCGGCGAGCAGTCGGGCGTCGGCGTCGATCGCCGAGAGCGGCAGCCCGGTGCTCTGCGCGATCTCCTGGCGCAGCGTCGATAGCGCGGTGTCACCGGCGCGCGCGGGCTCAAGGGGCGCCTCACTGCGCGGTGCGCGCCGCGGCAGCAACTCGGTGGCACCCGAAGGCGGTTCCAACAACTCGCAGGCGTTGCCGAGGAAACTGGGTGCACGGCCGGGGTCGAAGCTTCTAGGTTGGCGCCCGCGCCACAGGAACCCGACGTCCAGGTCTGCGCCGAGCGCCCAGGCCGTGCCCAGGGCGCAGAGAAACGCCTCTGCGCGCTCCCCCAGGACGTCGAGCGCACGCACCGGGATCGCGGTGGTTGCGGGAGCGAGTTGCGTGAGGCTGTGGCCCGGCCCGACCTCCAGCAGGAGGTCCAAGACGGGTAGGCCACGCAGCGCCTGGTGGAAGCGCACGGGCCGGTGGAACTGGGCGGCTAGCCCGTGCGCGATGGCAGCGGCGTCTGTGCGCTGGGCGCCATCGACGGTGGAGGCTAGCGGCAGGCGTGCCTCGTGCAACTCAAGCGTGCCCAGCACCTGTTCGAACGGTGCAGCCAGGGGCGCGAGCAGGCGCGAATGGAATGGTACGCGCGTTGGCAGCAGGACAGCCTCGAACCCGCGTCGCAGGGCTTCCGCAAGTGCCGCGGCTACGGGCGCGACGGCGCCCGCCAGCACGTGCCGCTGCGCCGCATTCTCGCAGGCGAGATCCAGACCAAAGGCCGCTGCCAGTTTCAATGCCTGCTCGCGATCCACATGGACCGCCACCATGCTGCCGCTCACCGTGGACATCAGGCGGCCGCGCTCCGCAGCGAGCAGCCGCAACGCCCGTGCGTCGAAGACGCCGGCGGCGTGGGCGGCGGCCACCTCGCCAAAACTGTGGCCCAGCACCACATCGGCCCGGAGTCCGCATTGCTCGAGAAGCGCCAGCGCGGCGATGCTGGCCTCAGCCAGCAGCGGTTGAGCGACCGCGGTGTCCGTGGCGTCCCCCGCAAGCAGTTGAGTGACCCGGCAGGCACTCGTGTGCAGGAGCGGGAAGCGGCGCGCCCAGGCCTCCGGGCGCAGGCGTAAGTTCTGGCCCTGGCCGGGAAAGAGCAGACCCAGCCGGAACTCGCTGCGCGCCTGCCCTGTGCCCCAGTTCGAGCGGGCACTGGCGGGTGCAGGCAGGTCCGAGCCCAAGGCCGCGTGGAGTTCACCGGCGGCGGCTTCCAGTTCCTGCGGCGTTTGCGCCGTCACCCAAGCCCGCCAGGCCTGCGCTGGCTGCATCGCCCAGAAGGCACAGAGATCGCACATTTCCGCGCGCGACAGCGTGGCGCAGCGCTGCTGTATCTGTTCCACCGTCGCGCGCAGCGACGCCCGGTCAGGCGCGCAGAGCAGCAGCAGTTCGCCCGGCAGGGCTTCCACGTCAATCTCGCGCAGACCGAAGGCGGCTGCGGTGCCCGGGGCACCACAGGCGGCCTCCAGGACCACGTGGCAATTGATGCCGCCGAAGCCAAAAGCGTTCACCCCAGCGATGACCGGGCGCGCGTGGCCTATGGGTTCGGAGTCGAGCGGCAGACGCAGTCGGCCCGCCACGGTCGGTTCCGAGAAGAGGTCATGGGGCTGCCGGAGGCCGGCCAGTGGCGGCACGGTGCGGTTGGCCAGTACGCCCAGGGCCTTCACTACGCCGGCCAGTCCGGCGGCGGCCTTGGTGTGACCGATGTTGGCCTTCACGGAACCGATCGGGATGGCCGGGCCACGGCTCCCCTCGAGGACGGCCGTCAGCGCAACGAGCTCCACGGGATCTCCTGTAGGCGTGCCGGTACCGTGCGCCTCGAAATAGTCCACCGCGCCGGGCGCGAGACCCGCGCGGGCGTAGGCCCGGGTAAGCGCCAGACGTTGCCCATCCACGCCGGGCCGCGTGAGGCCGCCTTGGCCGTCGGTGGATTGCCCCCAGCCGCGGATCCAGCCCAGCACCGGCCAGTTATGCGCTTCCACCGCTTCAATGGTGGCCAGGAGCAGGAAGGCGCAGCCCTCGCCCGGCCAGAAGCCGTCACTCGCCTGGTCGAAGACGCGCATCGTGGAACGCGAGAGGGCACCGTTGCGGGCGAAGCCGATCAACTCGAAGGGGTCGAGGCTCAGATCCACCGCACCCACGAGCACGCTCTGCGCCCCGCCGGTTTGCAGCCGTTCGCAGGCGCTGGCTAGCGCCACCAGGGACGAGGCACAGGCGCCGTCGACGGTGTAGCCCCCGCCGCGCAGCCCAAAGTGATTACAGATGCGGCCGGCGATCGTGTTCGCGAGTCCGCCCGCTAGGGAGTCTTCGTTGGGCTCAGGGAAGGGGGATTTGAACAGCTCCTCGAAGCGGGCCGCATGTTGACTGATCGCGAGCGGATCCAGTCCCTCGGCCGCCGCCAACCGCCGCACGACCCGCTCCACGTAAGGCCAGCGTCCACGAAGCAGCAGCGAGCGGCTGAATTCCCCCGTGAGGGTATTGGCGACGATGACGGCGGTGTCGTCGCCCAGTCCGGTGCCCCCGACTTGCCTAATCAGGCGGCCTGCGACATCGAGGGCGAGCCAGTGGGCCATGTCGGTGACCTGAAAGCTCGACTGGGGCACTCGGTGCAGCGCTCGGTCGAAGTGGTAGCCCTCAAGGAGGGCTGCCTCAATAGCATAGATGCCGTCGGGATTGTCACCCGCCTCGCGCGCGTATTCGTCTAGGCGCAGGCGCTCGGGCGGTAGGCGCCGGAAGCAGCGACGTCGCGCGAGCGAAAGCTCCCACAGGGCTGCCGGATGCGCGGCATCCGGAAACTCGCAGGTGGCCGCGACGATAGCGACCGGCGGTGCGGCAGGGGGCATGGCAACTGGCCTCGGGCAGGAGGGCGGGGCCGACGGGGGAGGTTTGGCCCCCGTCGGCTTCGACACGGATGCTCCAGGCTTTTCTCAGACGAGCGCCGGGATGCGGCGGCGGCCGACGCCAACCAGGGCGGCCAGGCCCAAGCCCAGCAGCGCCAAGCTGCCAGGCTCGGGCACCGCGCCGGGTACGGGCAACTCACCGTGCTTGGACAATTCCGCTTCGAACTCCGTCTCGGTGGGTTCCCCGCCCTTGCCGTGGCCGTTCGCGACGAAGCCTACGCCGTGACCCGCGAGCACGAGGTAGCCGAAGACATCATCGGCGTTCCAGGCGCCCGGGTGGGCGGTGCGGAAGAGGATGGGGATGGCGCTGGCCCCACCGTGGGTGTAAACGACCGTGGGTGGGAAGCCGGTAAGCAGGCCGTTCTCGATCAGTAGGGGGGCCTTGTTGTAGAGCGTGCCCAGGCCAGGAATGTCGATGTCCACATAAACATCGAAGAAGCTCTTGGCAAGGAAGTCCTTGTTAGGATTGCCGCTGGGGTCCAGCGATTCCACCTCTCCCACGCTGCGGGGCTGGTCCGGGGCGCTCGCGCCGGCCCGTACGTGCATGCCGGGTGCACCGAAGAAGGTGCCGTCGAGGTTGAAGTTCAGTATCTCCGTGTGGATTTCCCGGGTGCCGGCCTTGCCCTCGAAGCCGGCGGGCTCGGCGGCGTGGTCGCTGTCCTTGACGATGGTTCCGGCGCTACCCACGGCCACGCCGGCGAGGTCCGCCGCGCTGTCCGCCAGGAGCGGCGCGCTGCGTCCGATCCGGGTGGTGGGATCGTACAGCAGGGGGCTCTGCAGGCGGCCGGTGACTGGGTTGTAGCCCGGAAAGGCAGATGCGAGGGGTATGAACTTGGGGTTTATGGCAATGCGGAACGAACCCAGGGACGGCGTGAGGTCATCGCCCTGGGCCGGGAAGCAGGTGTTGCCGGGCGAGCAGACCGCTGTACCACCTCCGCCACCTCCGCCACCTCCGCCACCTCCGCCGCCACCGCCGGCAGCGTTCACGTTGGCGGCTAGCAGGACGCCTGCGGCAAGGCAGGCGGGCAGCAAACCGGGCAGGATAGAGTGAGTTGTTCGCATAGGTCGTCCCTCGTATGGTTATTGTCCGACAGCCGGGCGGCTCCCGGCACTGCGGTCGCGGGCTTGCAACGCCATTCCGCTGGCCCGCGCTTAGGCCACAGGCGCTAAGCTTTCTGCCGGTTAATTCCCCGCGGGCCGGGCACGGTTCACTGTCTCTTGACTTTCGTGGGGCCATCACGCTGCAGGGCGAGCGGTCGTTGCCGCCAATGCCGAGGCGCAAGAGTGAGTTCCCGAGCATGGCGCGGGCGTCAGGCTATTGTGGGGGTGGTGGCCGGTGGTTTACTCTAGACGGTTCCTTGCGTGCTGCGGCGGGGCTCGCAGGCGGTCTCGATCGGGCCGCCTGGGCTTTGCGCAAAACGCTGGCCACCGTTTTGGAATGGGTGCAATGGACGTGATTTTTGTGCGCAAGCTCAAGGCCGAGACCGTTGTGGGGATCTACGGTTGGGAGCGCAAGACGGCGCAGCCGGTGGTTCTTGATCTGGAACTTGCAACGCCCCACAGCCGCGCCTGCCAGTCGGACGATATCGGCGATGCCATCGACTATTCAACACTCGTGACTGAAGTGCGCGACCTCCTCGCGCGCAGTCGCTTCAACTTGCTGGAGCGACTGGCCGATGAGGTGGCTGGCCACTTGCTGCAGCGTTTCGGCTCGCCCTGGGTCCGCGTAAGCATCAGTAAGGCCTTCGCCTTGGCGGGGGCCGAGGCAGGGGTGAGCGTGGAGCGGGGCCGGCCTCTTGCCGAAGCCTGAACAGGCCCGGACTGGGGCCCTGTGCTAGCATCCCGGCCTTGTACCCCCCGGGCGGCGTCCTGGGGCAGTCTCCCAGCATGGAGCACAATGGCGAGGATGGAACATCACGATCAGGTTAAAAGCGCCTGCATGCTTTTGTTGGGCCTCGGTTTCGTCCTGGGCGTCGCCCAGGCGGCCGATACGATCTACCAGTTCACCGACGAGAATGGCGTGGTCCACCTGAGCAACGTGCCCGTGGATTCGCGCTATCGCCCCTTTACTGCAGCGGGAGCTACCGGCGCGGGCGGCCGCGCCGGGCCGCAAGGCTCGACTGCGGGGCGTGCCGCCCGCGGCCACGACAAGGAGAGGGAGGACTTCACGCCCTCGCCCGATGTGGTGAACTCGTCGGATTCCCCCACAAGCGTGGAGGCCGTCACGGGCGGTCCGACGATGGAACCGCCCATACCCACTGCGGCGACCGCACCGGGCAACGACAACTAGGCCCTAGCGCGACGCCACGAGGTGGCGGCGATGCTGTGGTGCACGATGTCGGCCCCCCGGGTGATGCCCCGGTCCACTGACTTGGTGGGCGGGATGCGCCGCATGCCGCTGAGTAGCCTTGGCGGTGACACGCCGCTGAGTAGCCTTTGCCACGACACGGGCCTGCCCCTTGCGATGATTCGGGCTGGCCTTTGCTGTCGGGGTGTGGCGGTGACTGGTGGCTGACGCGGACTCTTCCTGGGCCAGCGTGAATCCCGCATTGATCAGCCCCTGCCCCGGAAGCGCCTCCTCTTCTTCGCCCTGGCCGGGAACCAGCAGCATTTGACCCGGGCGCAGGCGGCTTCGCGCCTTGAGTCCGTTCGCTTCCTTCAGTTGCCAGTTGGAAATGCCGAAGCGCCGGGCGATGGTCTCTAGGCGCTCACCCTTGCGCAGTTCGTAGGCCTGCCAGGTCACCAGCGGCTCTGCGTTGCGCTGCAAGTTGGCGGCGAAGGCCGCCGCCTTGTCTGCGGGGACAACCAAGGAGGCGGGCCCGCTCGCCGTGATAACGGGCCGGTTGTGACCGGGGTTGAGCGAGCGGAATTCGGCGACCGGCACCCCCGCGAGCTGCGCGGCTTTTTTTAGGTCGATCTGGCGGGGCGCGTCGACCACGGCAAAGTAGGGCTCATTGGGGATCGGGTCCAGCGTGATACCCGCGGCATCGGGCTCGGCGATCAGATTCTTCACCGCCTGCAGCTTGGGCAAGTAGTTGCGGGTTTCCAATGGCATGCGCAGGCTTTCGTAGTCGGTAGGCTGGCGGCGGGCCTGATTACGCGAGATGGCGCGTTGCACCGCGCCTT
Organism: Betaproteobacteria bacterium; assembly: GCA_025356655.1. Lineage (GTDB taxonomy): Bacteria > Pseudomonadota > Gammaproteobacteria > Burkholderiales > SHXO01 > SHXO01. Next base: position 19,972 of record JANXRW010000014.1, read on the forward strand.
CCCCCCAGTTGTAGGCCGCCAGCGCCAGTTCCCAGTCGCCGAAGGTCACGTACAGGAACTGCAGATAGTCGAGCGCGGCCCGGGTGGCTGCCAGCACGTCACGCCGCCCGTCGTACCAGAAATTCTGCTGCAATCCGTACTTGCGTCCGGTGGAAGGGATGAACTGCCAGATGCCCGCCGCTCGCATGGTGGACAGAGCGTCCGGATTGTAGGAACTCTCGATCATCGGGAGCAGCGCGATTTCCATGGGCATGTGCCGCTTCTCCAGTTCTTCCACCACGAAATAGAGGTAGCGCCGGCTGCGCTCGACCATGCGCTGGACATAGTCCGGACGTTGGACGTACCAGGACTCATGGCGGTGCACCAGTGGCCCCCCCATCTCGCGCAGGTAGAACCCGCTGCGGATGCGGTCCCAGAGGTTACGAAAGGCAGGCTTTCCCGGTGCCGTCTCCGGTACGGCGGCCGGCAGCAGCGGGGTCTCGCCATTGGCATAGGCCTCCGCAGCATCGACGCTGAGACCCGCGGTGTAGGCCTGGGGGCCGCCGCCTAGCTCGCCCGCGCGCGCGGCAGCGGAGAGTTCCTCGGCCCACGGGCACAGGGGGATGCTCAGGCAGAGCAGAAAGGCGAGGACAGGTGCGATGGCGGATCTGTTCGTCATCGGAAGCGAATAGGCCCTATTAAACCCGACATCATAGGCAATTCCGGTGGCCTGCTCAAGGTCGGCTCTCCTTGTCGCGGTGGCAAACGGATCCCGCCTGCTCGACACATAACGGCCGAAGTTGCCTTGACTTGAGCTCCCTCAAAGGCGAGTCACGCCCGGTTCTTCCACTCACGCAGGACGGTGAAGACGTCCACGGGTCCGGGGAGTGGGCGTCCGGCCTCCTGGGCCGCACGCTGCGCCACCGCAGGTTCACCCGCGCGCAGGAAGGGGTTGGTGGCACGCTCGGCGCCGATGGTCGAGGGCAGCGTCGGCAGCCCCTCCCGACGCAGGCGCGCGGCCTCTTCGCCCAGTGCATGCAGTGCCGAATTGCCCGGCTCGACCTGTCTGGCGAAGGCAATGTTGGCCAAGGTGTACTCGTGGCCGCAGTAGACACGGGTTTGCGCCGGCAGCGCCGCGAGCCGGCCCAGCGAGGTCCACATCTGCGCCGGCGTGCCCTCGAAGAGCCGGCCGCAACCGCAGGCGAAAAGCGTGTCCCCACAGAACAGCATGCCGGCCCCATGGAAAGCGATGTGCCCCGCCGTGTGACCCGGGATGTCGAGAACTTCCAGTGTGGTTCCCAGTCCGGGCACGTCGACTTGGGCGCCATCATCGAGTCGATGGGTGAGCGCGGGGATGTGCTCGCGCGCGGGCCCGAACACTGGCACGTCGAATCGAGCCTTCAGTTCGGTACAGCCGCCCGTGTGATCCGGGTGGTGATGCGTCACCAGGATCGCCGCCAAGCGTAGGCCGCGGGCGACCAAGTGCGCCAGTACGGGAGCCGCCTCGCCGGGGTCAACGACGACGGCCTGGCCAGATCGCTCCAGGCACCAGATATAATTGTCCCGGAAGGCGCTGATGGGCAGAACATTCAGAGTATCCATGGCGCCATTGTCCGGGAAGGGGGTGCAATGTCAAATGCGGGTCCCGGCGCGCCGGAGGCCTTCTGGCGGAACACGCCGCTCGGCGAGCACCTAGTGGCCGCCGAGCAGGCATTCTTCGATCAGGAGGTGGCCGACATTTTCGGATTCAATGCGCTCCAACTGGGCGCGGGGATGCCCGACTTCCTGCGCGCCTGCAGGATTGCGCTGCGCGCCCGGGTGCATGCGGAACCCGGCGCGGGGCTGCGCGCGGACCCGGCGGCGCTGCCCATCCTCACCGGCAGCGCCGATCTGGTACTGCTACCCCATGTGCTCGAGTTCCACCGCGATCCGCACGAGGTGCTGCGCGAGGTTGCACGCGTGCTCATGCCCGAGGGCCACGTCATCATTTCGGGGTTCAACCCCTGGAGCGCGTTGGGGTTGCGCCAGCGTCTCACGCGTGAACCCGGCCTTTATCCCTGGAACGGCCAGTTCCTCTCGCTTGCCCGGCTCAAGGATTGGATGGCACTTTTGGGCTTTGAACTACGGGCTGGACGCATGTGTTGCTACGTCCCCCCGCTCGATGACGCCCTCTGGCTACAGCGGCTGGATTTCCTGGAGGCAGCGGGAGACCGCTGGTGGCCCTTCGGCGGCGGGGTCTATTTCCTGCACGGCGTCAAGCGCGTGGCGGGTATGCGCCTCATCACACCTCGCTGGCGCCCCGAATTCGCGCCCTCCAAGGCCTTGGCTGCCATGCCTCAACGCCTAGCCGGCCCCGGTGCGGGCGGGCGGCGCCGCGAACGACAATCAAACTCCAACCCAAAACCACCCCAACCCCAACCCAATGAGATCGCCTGATGTCGGAACAGCCGCAAGAACAAATCTCCGTTGATATCTACGCCGATGGCGCCTGCAAGGGAAATCCTGGTGTGGGGGGCTGGGGCGCGCTGCTGCGTCGCGGCGAGCAAACCCGGGAGATCTTCGGGGGGGAAGCGCACACGACCAACAACCGCATGGAACTTCTAGCGGTGATCGAAGCCTTGGGCGCACTGACGCGTAACTGTCATGCCCGTGTGCATACGGACTCCCAGTACGTTCAGAAAGGCATTTCCCAATGGATGGCTGCTTGGAAGCGCCGTGGCTGGCGCACCGCTGACGGTAAGCCCGTGGCAAACAAGGACCTATGGGAGCGCCTGGAAGTGGCCGCCAGCACCCATCGGGTGGAGTGGATCTGGGTGCGCGGTCACGCCGGTGACGCGGGCAACGAGCGCGCTGACGCGCTCGCCAACCTGGGTGTGGAGCAGGTCCGCTCCGGCGCCGGCCGCCCCTGAAGGAGACAGAGATGCGACAGGTGATCCTGGACACGGAGACCACGGGCCTGGAGCCCAGCCTGGGGCACCGGGTGATCGAGATTGCGGCCGTGGAACTGCTCGACCGGCGGTTGAGCGGCAGCCAGTTCCATCGGTACATCAACCCGCGCCGGGACATCGATCCTGGTGCCTTGCAGGTGCACGGCCTCAGCCGCGAGTTTCTCTCCGACAAGCCGGGCTTCGAGGAGGTGGCGGGGGAGTTTTTGTCCTATGTGGCCGGCGCGGAGTTGATCATCCACAACGCGCCCTTCGATCTGGGCTTCTTAGACCGCGAACTCGGCCTGCTGGAGCACCCCGCGATGGCCGTGCATTGCCCTTCGGTGATCGACAGCCTACGCCTCGCGCGTGAGTTGCATCCAGGCAAGCGCAACAGCTTGGATGCCCTCTGCGAGCGCTACCAGGTGGACAACTCCGCTCGCACCCGTCACGGTGCGCTGCTCGACGCGGAGTTGCTTGCCCTTGTCTACCTGGCCATGACGCGCGGTCAGGAGGCCCTGAACATGGACTTCGGCTCGGCCGCGGGCGAGAGCGAGGCCGACGGAGCGCCGCTCGATGCCACCGGCGACCGGGTGCTTCTTCCCACCCTGGAGGAACTCGCTGCCCACGAGGCGCAGTTGCTGGAGATCCAACAGGCCAGTAAGGGTGCATGCTTGTGGCTCGCTGCCCCGGAGAGGACGCCATGAGAACGAGCACCCTGGTCCTGTTTCTGCCCCTGGCCTGTTCCCCGGCCTGGGCCGACCGCATTAGCGAACTGCCGCCGCCCGAGTTGTGCGCCTACAAGGCCCGGCTCTATGCGGCGGGCTACTATCACTACCTGCAGGGCCGCTCCAGGGCAGAGGTGCCGATCTACTGGCACGGCGATGAGACGATCCGCGAGAAAGCGTTTGTCACGCAGGAGTTAGAGCAGGCCTACGACCTGATGGACGCGCAGCGCCGCGCCTCGCCTGGGCGCATGCCCACTCTGGATAGCTTCGCTGATGACGCCTACAAGCACTGCATGGCCGAATCTGAGACGCAGGATGCATCCCGGCCATGAGACGAGGCGCTGTCTCCCCGTTGTTGGTCATTGCTTTTACCTGGGGTGTGGACGCCGCGGAGCCGGTCCTGCAGCCCGCGCCGGCGCGGCCGCGCGATGCGGCCGAGGCGGTGCAGGAGGGAAGTATGGCGAACTGGCTGGAGTACTATCGCCGCGAGCGCGGCGCGCAATGGGAGACACCGAAGGAGGCGCCGGCCGACCGTCCAGCCCCGGCGCCGTCAGTGCCTGCCGCTACCCCGGAGCGTTGAGCCTAAGCGACGGGGGGCTGCGGCGCTCGAGGATATTTAGGCGACCAACTCCATGGCGGTCTTGCGGCGCAGCGTGCTCACGCCCAGAAACGTGAGGCCCAGTGCCATCAAACCATAGCTTCCCGGTTCGGGTACGGCGTCCACCGTCGCCTGCGACAGGGCCGTCCAGCTCTGGCCGCCGTTGACCACGAATTCCACATAACGCCCAGCCTGCGGGGCAAAGCTCAAATCGTAGGTAGTGCCGAATGCAGTGAAGTCATCATGCCCGGCGACCTTCGTCAGAGCGCTCCAGCCGTTGCCAATGAAGTTGTCTGATAGGTAGACGTCCTGGGTGCTGTAATTGTCGGGCAAGATGTTGCCCACAAAGCTCACGGCGTCGATGAGTTGGGTGGTGCCCAGATCCACCTGAACCCAATGCGTGCCATAGGTTCCGGCGTTCCAGGACCCGCCATTGAACAGGTCCTTGGCGGTGTTAGAACTGTCATAGGTGGAACTGGCGCTGTACGCGGCGTCGGCTAGGCCGTCGGCTACGGAGACGCCCGCGGCCTGGGCTGCGGGGGCAAACAAAAGGCCCAGGGAAGTCGATAGGGACAGCAGGGCGGCAGTGGCTTTCGTCTTGACGGTTTTCATGAATTCTGGGATCTCCGGTTCGAGCTGACGGGGCGGGTGTAGTGGTTTCGCTTGCTTGTTTTTGGGGGCGAGACAAGCGTAACGGGCGCCGAAACCCGGGGTCAACGCGCAGGGGTCAATTCTTTGTCAAGCTTGTGCCAACGTAGCGGTTTCGTTGACCTTTGAGCCCGCGAGGAGGAGAAGTCCTCAGCGGACGAGGCGCGTGCGGAACCCTTGGGTGGCGGATTCGCTGCGCGTTAACCGCGGGCTAGCGCGCGCGCCATGCGCGAGAGTGCCGCGTCCAAGGTGGCGCGGGGGCAGGCGAAGTTCAGCCGCAGGAAGCCCGGTGCCCCGAACGTCGCCCCGTCGAAGAGACCCACGCCGGCGTCCTCGAAGAAGCGCATCGGGTCGGCGAGGCCGCGATCACGCAGGTCGATCCAGGCGAGGTAGGTCGCCTCGACAGGACTGACTCCGACACCCTCAAGTTCACCTAGGCGAGCGGTCACTTGGTCGCGGTTGCCGCGCAGGTAATCGATCAGCGCGTGGCGCCAGGGAAGTCCGTGGCCATAGGCCGCCGCCGTGGCGGTGAAGCCCAGCGTGGGCACGCGCGGCACGATCCCTGCCGCAGCACGCTCGAGGAGTTGGCGCAGTCCGGCATCGGGCACGACCGCGAATGCGCAGCCGAGTCCTGGCAGGTTGAAGGTCTTGCTGGCCGCCATGAGCGTAATGGAGCGTGCCGCGATGTCATCGCCCAGGGTAGCCAGCGGGACGTGTCGGAGTCCGGGTTCGAGCACGAGACCGCAGTGGATCTCGTCGGAACAAACGATAAGATCGTGCGCCTGGGCGAAGCGTCCGATAGGCTCCAGTTCCTCGCGAGTGAACACGCGGCCCACCGGGTTGTGTGGATTGCAGAGCATGAGCAGGCGCGTGCGCGGGGTGACGAGCGAGGCCAGTGCGTCGAGGTCCCAGGCCCAGCGGGTTCCGTCCTGCAGCAGGGGTACCCGCAGCAGTTCGCGGCCCTGATGGCGCGGTCCGCTCATAAACGGGTGGTAAACGGGCGTGGCGGTGATCACCGCATCGCCGGGGGATCCCACCGCCTGGCATACCAGGTTGATACCGCACACCAGACCTGGTAGCCAGCGCAGCCAGTCAGGGTCGATTCGCCAGCCGTGCTCCTCCTCGAGCGCCCTGCAGACGACGCTGTTCAAGGTATCCGAAGGCTCGGTATAGCCGAATATGCCGTGCGCTACGCGCGCGTGAAGCGCATCGAGTATGGGTGGGGCGCAGGCGAAGTCCATGTCCGCCAGCCACAGGGGAAGGATATCGCGCCCCCGGTAGCGGTCCCACTTGGTGGAGGCGGTGTTGCGGCGGTCGATGGGCCGGTCGAAGTCGAATTCGGTCATTGGGGCGGATGCAAGTCGGTGGAGCTTAGAGTGTGCCACAGCGGCTCCTGTTAAGGGCTGCCGGGGCCCCTGCCGGAGGCTCAGGAGTGGATCATGTGGCAGGTAACACTAGTGGAAATCCCGCGAGTGGGCCACCAGCGATCCCAGCAGTGCGCTCTCATCGATCAGCCGGCCCGCGAGAAGGTGGACCACCTCGCCCTCACGTTCCAGCTTGCCGCTCACCACCAGCAGGCTGGCCCCCAGCAGCACGGCACGCTGGCGCTCAAGCAGGTCGCGCCAGACGATCACATTGATCATGCCGGTTTCATCCTCCAGCGTCACAAACACTACGCCGCTGGCGGTGTCCGGGCGTTGGCGGCCGATCACCAGGCCCGCAGCGCGTACGAGCCGACCCTGGGGCAGTGCCTTCAATTCCGCTGCACTGCGCAGCCGGTGGCGGCCAAGTTGGCCACGCAGCAGGGCCAGGGGATGACGGCCCAGAGTGAAGCCCAGGCTGGCATAGTCGGCGACCAGGTCGCGGGCCTCGCCAGGGGCCGGCAACTGTAGCTCGGGTTCGGCAGCCTGGGCTCCGGCCAGAAGCCCCGGCAGCGGTCGCATGCCGGACACCAGCCAGGTGGCTTGGCGGCGGTGGCCTGCTACCGTGGCCAGGGCGCCGGCGCTGGCTAGGTGTTGCAGGTCCTGGGGTTCGAGCTTCGCGCGCTGTGCGAGTACCGTGAAACGCTCTGCGGGCGCACCCGCGCGAGCCGTCAAGAACCGCATCGCGGCTTGCTGACCCAGTCCTTTGACTAGACGCAATCCCAGGCGAAGGGCCGGCTGTCTTTGCCCCGGCACGGGCTCCAGGGTGCAATCCCAGTGGCTCTCGCACACGTCTACGGGCCGTACGGTGCAGCCGTGGTTGCGCAGATCCTGGATCAACTGTGCGGGGGCATAGAACCCCATGGGCTGGCTGTTCAACAGCGCGCAGGTGAAGGCGCTGGGCTCATGGTGCTTGAGCCAAGCCGACACGTAGACCAGCAGGGCGAAGCTCGCCGAATGGGATTCGGGGAATCCATACTCACCGAAACCCTGGATCTGCCGGAAGATCTGCTGGGCGAAGGCGTCACTGTAGCCGCGCTCGCGCATGCCCGTGCTCAGGCGTTCTTCGAATTGCCACAGGCCGCCCTTGCGGCGCCAGGCGGCCATGGAGCGGCGCAGGTGATCCGCCTCGCCGGCGGTGAAGCCGGCGGCCACCACCGCCAGTTGCATCACCTGTTCCTGGAAAATGGGCACCCCCAGCGTGCGCTCGAGGACCTGACGCACAGCCTCCGAGGGGTAGATCACCGGCTCCAAACCCTGGCGGCGGCGCAAGTAGGGGTGCACCATGCCACCCTGTATGGGGCCTGGGCGCACGATGGCAACCTCGACCACCAGATCATAGAAGGTGCGCGGGCGCAGGCGCGGGAGCATGGCCTGCTGGGCCCGTGACTCGATCTGAAATACCCCCACGGTGTCGCCCCGGCTCACCATCTGGTAGACCTCGGGGTCCTCCGCTGGGATGTCCGCCATGCGTAGATCCTGACCTCGCAGTGTCCCCACCAGAGTGAGTGCGCGGCGGATCGCGCTCAGCATGCCCAGGGCCAGCACGTCCACCTTGAGCAAGCCGAGCGTGTCGAGGTCGTCCTTGTCCCACTGGATGACCGTGCGCTCGGGCATGGCAGCGTTTTCCACCGGCACCAGCCGCCAGAGGGGGCCGCGCGAAATCACGAAGCCGCCGGGGTGCTGGGAGAGGTGGCGGGGGAAGCCCACCAGCAGATTTACCAGTACCACCAGTCGCTCGATCAGTGGGTTGCCCGGGTCGAAGCCCGCCGCCTGCAGGCGCTCGGGGATGACCTGCTTGCCGTCCCACCAACTCATGGTCTTTGCCAGTCGGTCCACCTGCGCGAGATCCAGGCCCAGGGCCTTGCCCACGTCGCGCAGCGCGCTGCGGGGACGGTAGGAGATCACCACCGCAGCCAACGCCGCGCGCTCGCGCCCGTACTTGGCGTAGATGTACTGGATGACTTCCTCGCGCCGTTCGTGCTCGAAGTCCACGTCGATGTCCGGCGGTTCGTTGCGCTCGCGCGAAATGAAACGCTCGAACAGCGTCTGCATACGCGCCGGATCCACCTCCGTGATCCCTAAGCAATAGCACACTGCGGAGTTGGCGGCGGAGCCCCGGCCTTGGCACAGGATGCCGCGTCCGCGGGCAAAGCGCACGATGTCGTGCACGGTGAGGAAATAGGGTTCGTAGGCCAGTTCACCGATGAGTGCCAGTTCGCGCTCCACCAGTTCGAGGACGGCGCCGCCGGCCTCTACCGCGCCAGGCCCGTAGCGCTGCCGAAACCCCTCCAGGGTGAGTTGGCGCAGGTGCGCCGAGGGCGTTTCCCCAGGGGGAACCAACTCCTGGGGATATTCGTAACGCAGGCTGTCGAGGCGGAAGTCGCAGCACTCAACGATTTCCAGGGTGCGTGCCAGAAGGGGCGGGGGATAGATGCCGGAGAGCCTGGCACGTGTGCGCAGGTGCCGTTCCCCATTGGGGAACAGGCTGCCTCCGGCCTGGGTGAGCGGCAGTCCCAGGCGGATCGCGGTGAGCGTGTCCTGCAGCACCCGGCGCGAGCGCAGGTGCATGTGCACATTGCCACTGGCCACCAGCGGCAGGCCACTGCTGCGCGAGGCCTCTTCCAATTCGCGCAGCAGTGGCCCAGGATCCCCCGCCGCGAGCAGTTCCACGGCGATCGAGGCCCGTCCGGCGAAGCGCTCGGCCAGCCAGTGCGCCTGCGCCAGACCCTGCCCCGGTGTCGGTAACAGAACGGCCAGGCACCCCCCGGCGCTCGTTTCCAGATCTTGCGATTGCAGTTCGTAAGTGCCCTTGGGAGCACGCCGGCGGGCGCGGCTGATGAGGCCGGAGAGATTGCCATAGGAGTCCCGGTCTGTGGCCAGCAGCAGCAAGCCCAGAGCGCCGATGGCTTGCGTCTCGGGCACGCACGGCAAGTGCAGTTCCGTGCCGAGGACCAACTTGAAATCCAATTCGCGGGCCGTCTGATGGGCACGCACGACACCGCCAAGCGAACACTCGTCGGTGAGTGCGAGCGCGCGGTAGCCCAGATGGGCTGCCTGCCTTATCAGTTCCTCAGGGTGCGACGCCCCGCGCAGGAAGCTGAAATTGCTCAGGCAATGAAGTTCGGCGTAGTCGGGGAGCATGGCAGTAACTGTAATTATATACAGTATGCGACGCCGAGTCGCCTAAATCAGTGCGCTAGCGCCCTGCTCTGCGCCTGCGGTTATGATGACGACCGGGTCTGTGCCTTGGATGCCGGCCCGCTGAACAGCATCGGGGGAGGGTCACTTGGCGCACGCCGCCACCATCGGCATCATCGGCATTGGCACTATGGGCTTGCCCATGGCGCAAAACCTTCAGCGTCGCGGCCATGCGCCCTGGGTGTGCGACGTAGATCCGCGGGCACTCGCCGCCGCCGATGCCAGCGCGTTGCGTGCCTGTTCGTCGAGCGCAGAACTCGCCTCGCGCAGTGATCTCGTGCTGGTGGTGGTGGTCGATGCCGCCCAGGTGGAGGAGGTGCTCTTCGGCGATCAGGGCGTGCTTTCCGCCCAGCGCCCCAGGGGCGCTGCCACCCTGGCCGTGGTGCTGTGTTCCACCATCGCACCGGGGCACACGGAGGCCTTTGGCGCACGGCTGGGCGAGGCCGGCATTGGCTGCATCGACGCCCCCATCTCGGGCGGCCCCGTGCGCGCAGCAGAGGGAGCGCTCTCCATGATGGTGGCCGCGCCGGACGAGGTGTTCGCGCCGCGTGAGGCGCTGTTGCGGCAGATGGCCTCCCAACTGCATCGGGTAAGCGATCGGGTGGGCGACGGGGCGCGCGTGAAACTGGTGAACAACCTGCTCGCCGGGATCAATCTCGTGGCCGGGGCAGAAGCACTGGCGCTAGGCAGTCGCCTGGGCCTGGACCCACGCATGCTGTTCGACGTGATCAATGCCTCCAGCGGCGCCTCCTGGATGTTCCGCGATCGCATGGCTCGGGCACTGGAGGCAGACTACGCGCCGCGGGCGCGCGCCAGCATCCTCACCAAAGATGTGGGTCTCGCGGTGGACATGGCAGCCCAAGCTGGCATTGCGACCGCCTTGGGCAGCCAGGCGCTGGACGTATTTCGTGCGACAGTGGCGGCGGGCGAAGGCGATTTGGACGATGCGGCGGTGATCCGCACGCTGTGCCCGGGGTTTTAGAACCTGCACGGCCTAGCGGCGGCTGCCAACCCGAAGGACTTGTCGTTCTCCATGTCCCGTTCGTCGTGACCCTGGTGCGGGTGCGCGCTCATCCCGGAATCGTGAGCGTCCAGCCCGAACCACCTTCCTGGTATCCGCAATCCGGCGCACTCCACGAGGTGGCGGGATCCGGTCACCTCTGGTCCGCTCCCTGAAAGGTGATTTGCATGGACTATTCCCCTTCGGCGCGCAGTTGCCTCAGTTCCAGTCGGAAGGCGCCGGACTGGCGATCGGATAGGAGGACGCCCAGGGTGCGCACCGCGGCGAAGTCCAGGGCCGGGGCCTGCACGGGGCGCCCCCGGAAGCTTGCCTGGAAGTCGCCAGCGCCAAAACTAAGCTCCTGCCACTGCCCCGTGGTCTCGAAGGGGCTTTGGTACTGCCAGGTCTGGTTGTTGTCGTCGAGTTTCAGGGTGAGCTTGTAGCGCTTGCCGTCGCCGCGCAGTTGCAGGTACAGGCGCTGTGTCCCGGCCGGCAGCGTGAGCGGGCCGCGGAAGGAGACGAAACCCCCGTTGTGCTCGAGCGAGACGGCCCCACGGAATACCCCGACGCCAGGCTCGCTCACCAGTTCGCTGGTGGACACGCCGCCCATCACGGAATCGTTGACGACGCGGTTCTGGGCGAGAACCTGCGGGTCGGAGAACGAGAAGGGCGGGCGGGGGTCGGCGGCCATGCAAGGCGATCCGGTCAGGAGCAAGAACGAGGTGAGCCGGAGCGCAGCCCATGCGGCTAGGATACCCCGGCTCGGGAGGGCGTTAGCGGGCTGCGGAGGCCGGTGCATACGCTCAGGTGCTTGGCGCTGTTTTAGCGCGTGCGGCCTAGTCGAAGCGCAGGATCTGCACCCAATTCGCCCCCGCTCCGGTGGGGTACCGTCCCAGTAGGCTGAGGGTGCCTTGCGCCGGGTCGATGCGGTAGACGGCCAGTTGCATGGATTTCTCGCCACTGGCTACGAGGAAGCGCCCCGAGGCATCGATGGCAAATCCCCGCGGCTGCGTCTGCGTGGGGACGCTGGCGAGGTAGTTCAGCGCCCCCGTGTGCGGATCCACCGAGAGGACACTCAGGCTGCTGGTGGTGCGTTCGGAGACGTACAGGAAGCGTCCGTCAGGTCTTACATGGATGTCCGCCGCCCAGACATCGCGCGAGGTGTCGCGTGGCGCGGCACCGGGCGTGTTGCTGGGCAGGCGTGCTCCCCCAGGTTGCAGGGGCGTGTCCGGTGGCAGCGCGGACACCACGGAGCGCTCGGAGAGCAGGCCTGTTTCGCCGTCAAGGGCAAAGGTCGTCACAGTGCCCAGCAATTCGCCCAGCGCGAACACGAAGCGATTGTCTGGGGAGAACGCGAAATGCCGCGGTCCCGTTCCCGGTTTCAACAGGACCAGAGCGGGTGTGTTGGAGGTCAGTGTTCCGCTCGTCGCGTCGAAGCGGAACTGGAAGAGGGCATCGGTACCCAGGGTGGGGACGAAGACGAAGCGGTTGCTGGCATCCACCGCGATGGCGTGGGCGTTGCGTCCCGTGGGGATGACCTGGCGTGCCGGCGCGCTTGGTACGCCTCCTTCGATGGCGTTTACGCTCACCAAGTTGGCTCCGTAGGATGCCCCGAACAGGTACCTCCCGCTGCGGTCCATCGAGATGTACGGAAAGGATTCCGCTGCTGCAACGCTCGCTCCCGGCGTGAGCGCACCGGTGGCGGGGTCCACGGCGTAGCTCTGCAGCAGGGGGGGCTTGGCCCGACCGGCCGCGTAGAGGAAGCGTTGATCCGGACTCACCGCCAGGGGCCCGGTCTGCGCCGGGGCCGGCGTCTGTGCCAGCGCCTGCAGATGACCGTCATCCTCCAGGCGGTAGGAGCTGATCTGGTTATCCGCAGAATTGGATACGTAGACGAAGGAGGCGCTTTGGGCCATGGGGATTTCCGAGAATAGTCTTAGAGTGCATGCCAGAAGAATAGCGGCGCAGGCGGGTGCAGGGATCCGGCGCCTGCGCCGGATTTCCCGGTAGTGCTGGAGCGCTCGACGCACGGGGTCGGCAGGTGCCTGGACGGCTGTCATGGATAGGCCTTCGATGGTGCAGGGTCCGGTGCGGGGCTTCGCCCCCGGACCCGAGTGGGTAATCTTCTCATACCTGCCGACGGATTCTCAGGCAAACACCCCATGCAGGTACCAGCCATGGGGCGCGGCCCGCTCTCGGAAGACCCACAGCAGTTCCTCGCGCGCATCACGGGCCAGGAAATAGTCGCGGCGGATGTCCTGGCCATCCCACCATCCGCTCTCGATGCACTCGGGTCCGGCCAGCAGTTGAAGCGGTCCTCGGAACCGGGGTGTGCCCCCTTCACTCTTTAGTGGCAGGGGCTGCCTGAGCAGCCACAGAGGCCGCGGGTAAGGTGAAGGCGAACTGTTGGTGCCAGGCTCGCAGGCGCGCCAAGCCAGTTCAGGCCGGTGGTCGGTGTGTACGGCCAGACCATGGACCGCTTCGCGGCCCAGGCGGGCACGCAGTTCATCGATGATCATCCAGCGCTGGGGGCCTGATCTGGGGTCCTCGGGGAACAAGGTGAGTTGGCCAGGAGGGACGGGGCGCAGGTGTTCGCAGCGCAGCACCACGGCCTCCACGCGTTGCTTCAGTGTGACCGAGGACAGGCGTTCGCGTAGCAGGGTGAGCAGGTGAGTGGCATCCCGGCTCGGAGCGCTCAGTTCAAGGAGGACGGGGAGGATCGCCCCGTCCTCCTGGTGCAGTTCCAGGTCCAGGCGGGCCAGTCCGCTGCGGCGCGCACTCAGGAAGCCCGCCAGTTCCAGGAGCAGACGCTTGGCCACGAAGAGCAAGGGTTCCACATCGCCCACCGGGGCAGGTAGCAGGATCCGGTTGTGATAATGCTCCGGGGTCTGGAACAGGGGCCTGGGGTCGGGTAGGAGGCCAAGGGCCCGGTCCAGCGGCGCGAGCAATCCCGGGCCGAAGCGTGCCGCCAGTCCCTGGCGAGGCAGTCGCAGGCACTGGCCGAGGGTGCTGGCTCCCAGTTCGGCCAGGCAGCGCAGGGTGATCTCCGGCAAGTCCAACAGCCGTAGCGGAAGAGGGGCTAGGGCGGATGGCAGATCTCGGAGATTCGTGAGCTTGGACCCTGCGCCGGCACGTGCCAGCAGCAGGGCCGCGCTGGCAATGGGAGCCGTAGCGATCCGGGTGTGGTAGCCCAATTCCCGCAGATTGATTTCGATCTTGCGGAGCAGGGGGGCAAGACCACCGAACAGGCGTAGGCTGCCTGCCAACTCCAGCAGGAGCCCGTCAGGGGGGGCGAGGCTGATGGTGGGGGTGAACTGGCCAGCCCAGGCTGCCAGGCCCTGCAGCGCGGCCGCTTCCGTGGACTCGTTGCGCGGACGTTCCACCAGCGCTGGCTCCAGGGCGAGGGCGGCGCTCAAGGTCATGCCTGGGCGCACGCCCTGGTCGAGGGCGCCGTGGTTGCAGGACAGGATTCGGGGAGGGCGGGTAGGACTGGTTACGGCCAGTGCGCGTGCCGACTCACCTGCACGCAGGAGCAGTTGCAGGTGGAAATCCGGAAAGTGCAGACAACTCCATAGCATGGTGGCACATGCCGACGGCTCAGGCCTGTCCTGGGCGGATGCGCCGCCGCGCCCGTTCGAAGGCCGGTGCGTCCAGGCTTGCCGGGCTGGGCTTGTCCACGTCTAAGGACAAAGGCGGTGCCCAGCCCCCGCCCCGGCGCTTGAGGATTTGCAGATCGAGTCGACGTCTCCCCGGCGAGACCTGAATGCGCAGGGGGGCAGGGGAGGGCTGGGCAGCTAGGCGGGTGTGGCCGAACACCACGCCCCAACTGCCGCCTTGTTCCGCCGCCGTTTGCAGACGGCGCAGTCCTCGCTCCCCGGCATTGGTCCAGATGAGGACGGCTGCGCAGCTACCCGTACGCAGGCAGCGCTCAGCGGCCCATAGGCTCTCGCTGTCGGATTTTCCTGCCACTACCAGTAGTCGGGAGGGGTCCACCCCCAGGTTGGAAAACCCTGGCGCATAGGGTAGGTGAGGCGGAGCGATGAGTGCGATCCAGCCCTCCTGCTGGGAGAGTGCGGCCAGAGCCGGGGTTAGCAGACGAAGCTCGCCGATGCCCTGGTAGCTGGTCAGCACCTCGGTGATGGCGCCACGCGGCCAGCCGTTCCCGGGTAGTTGCTCGTCCAGAGCATCAAAGCCGCTGGGAATGCTCTCCAGGGCAACTTTCGCATACTGGTCGCCTCGCCAGATCCAGGGCTGTTCCAGCAAGCTGTCCAGTGTCCGGGCAGGGGCGTGATGGGTGGGGTTCATGAAGATCCTTTGCCCGCTCACGGGACGATGTTCCGGATGACGCCTACGCCAATGCCTTCGATGGCAAGAGGTTCGTGGTCGAGATTCACCAGGATGGGTTCGAAATCAGAGTTCGCCGGCAGCAATTGCACCTGATTGCCCTGCCGTCGGAAGCGCTTTACCGTGACCTCGTCTTGCAGGCGCGCAACGACGATCTGCCCGTTGTGGGCCTCCTCGCTGCGGTGGACGGCAAGCAGATCGCCATCGAGAATGCCGACATCGCGCATGCTCATGCCCTGAACTCGGAGCAGATAGTCCGCTTGGGGTTTGAACAGCCCTGGATCTATTTGGTAGCGGCTCTCGATATGGGCCTGGGCCAGAATGGGATTGCCGGCAGCAACCCGTCCGACCAGAGGAATGCCGAAACCGGAGCGCTCGCGCAGGCGCAGACCGCGCGAGGAGCCCGGCAGCATGTCGATGAAACCCTTGCGTGCCAGCGCCCGCAGGTGCTCCTCGGCAGCATTGGGGGAGCGAAAGCCCAGTGCCTGGGCAATCTCCGCCCGCGTGGGCGGGAATCCGCTGTCGTGCAAAAACTCAGTGATCATTTGCAGGACCCGCGCTTGGCCTTTGGGCAACTCTTCCATGGCATTCCTCCATAACTGTAATTATATACAGTATTCGGAGGGTGTAAAGCCCACGCCACGCCACGCCACGCCTGCGCTCTCGTTCGAGGGGGGCTACGTCGGAACCGCTGAAATTTCCGTCACCCCAGTTCCAGCCCTGCGAGGCACCCCTGGTGCTGGACTACGTGAATGAGGCATTCGGCCGCATGGCCGACCGCATCCAACAACTCGCCAGTTGAGCGTCAGACCGGCTTGACGGAAATTTCGGTGGTTCCGACTTGGAACCCCTACGACGTAATCCGAAGGGCCGTCGGTGCCTAGGCTGGGTTGCCTGCGCCCAGGAAGCTGCGGATGCGCCTGAGCAGGCGCTGGCTCACCGAGTCCAGGGCTTCCGGCCTATTTCCACCCCGGCCTCCAAACGGCTGCGCGTGGCCGCCTCGCGCTCGCCGAGGATTCGGCTCATGGAGTCACTGATTTCCGGGCGCTGCTGCATCAAGGCGGCGATGGCCTCTTTACTGATTTCCGTCACCATGGAATCCACTAAGGCGACGACCGTGGCGTTACGGGGTTCGCCCAGAAGCAGCGAGCGTTCGCCGAAGAGTTGGCCTGCCTTGAGTCGGCCCACCTCGGTGTCTTGCCCCATCTCGCCTACCACCCGAACTGCCAGTAGCCCCTCGCGCAGCATGAACAGCGAATCCCGCGCCTCACCCTGGCGCAGGATCGCTTCTCCCGCACGGCACAGATTGTGCGCCGAGTGCGCGCTCAGATAGTGCAGTTCGTCCCGAGTCAGTGCGACGAAGAGCCGCGCCCGGGCGAGCAGAGTGTCAACACCGTCCTCGTCCGCTTCCAGGGTGGATGTCTCCGGGTGCACGCGAATGTCCAGCGCCGGGCCCGGCATGGATACCCCGGCGTAGTAGAGGCTGCGCAGGATCGCCTGGTGGACGTGGAAGCGCCTGTCGGAGAGTCGACCCACGTCAACTGCACCAATAGAGCAGGCTCCACAGGACACCCCGATCGGTGTAATCCAGGATCGTCACGGCGGGCGTGCGCGCGATGGGAGGATCCTCCTCCACTTGGCCGGCCGCGCCGAGCAAGATGCGCTGGGCCTGGTGGGTGGTCACGCTGTAGGGCAGGGTGAGGCGGATTTCATCGCGGAAGAAGGGCTGCGGGCGGGTATATCCCTTGATGAGATTGTTGATGAGTTGGCCGTTGGGCACCACGTAGGTGATCCCGTCGGCGGTGACCACCGTCACGGCTCGCCAGGTCATCGCCGCCACCCGACCGAGCGCCGCCGAGGCCTCGGCCTGTATCCAGTCGCCCACGCGAAAGGGGCGCTGCAGCCCCAGCACGATGCCGGCGAAGGCGTCCATGATCGGGCGCTGCAAAGCAAAGCCCAAGACCCCCACCAACACCGAGGAGGTGGTCGTGGCGAGGGTGGTGAGCGGCGAACCGAAGACCCCGACGATGATCCCGGAGAGCGCGCCGAGCCAGACCCCGAGGGCGGCGAGTTCCTTCAGCAGGTAAGGGGCCTCAACGCCCTAGCGGGCCAGGAGGCCTTGCCACAGGAACACGTCGATACAGCGGATGACGGTGAAGGCGAGGGCGAGCCAGGTGAGCGTAGCGGCGGCCTGCGGCACCGCTGCGCTGAGTTGAGGACCTGGCGCCAACAAGGCTGCGTGTCGATAGCCCAGCACGAGCAGCCCCAGGGTCCCTGCCAGAAGTAGCCGGGGGAGCGCCAGTGGGCGCAGGTGGAACGGCGGGCGGTGGGGGGCGGACGGGCCATGAGAGTGCGGGGTTCGGTGACTACGAGCATAGCCCCTGCGGCCGCAAGGGCGGCGGGGCAAGATTTTGCTCCGGATATTGCCCCAATTGTCGCACCCTGGACAGCAGGTGTTTGCTGGCCGGGCAGGCGGGGCTGAGCAGGGGGGCACCACCGGGCATCCTGCCGCAGGACGCTGCCACGTAGATGCATCCGCCGCGTCCCCGCGCGGCGTTGCGCAATTTTCCGCTTGCCCCCTCCGCCAAGCGCCGGGGTTGTCCATTACGGTGCGGCAAAGTAGGCGAGCACCGAAGTCGTGCACGCCCCTGGGGTGATTGCACCGAATCGGGGCGCCGGTCCCTCGCGCCGCCGCCAAGTCGGCTGGATAGAGGTATTCGATATAAGTATAATTTGTCAGCAAGTATCTGATAAAGCTATGGTAGTTTTACCTGCCAGGCCTTCCATAAAGGGCGCGGCACGCTTGTTGCAGACCAAGCAAGTTGGAGGGAGCGAAAAGCCCCCCCCCCAAAAGGCGGTGTGCCTTGGCTGGGGGGTGACCCGTTCCGCTTGCGTTGCCGTCAACAACACTGTCCACCAGGGGGCTTGAGCAATGAGAAGACGTCTGTTTATTAAAACCGCTGCAGCTGCCGTTCTAAGCGCCGGCGCGCTGATGTCCAGCGCCTACGCCGCCAACACCATCAAGGTCGGTATCCTTCACTCGCTCTCCGGCACCATGGCCATCAGCGAGACCGCACTGAAGAACACCGCGCTGATGACCATCGAGGAAATCAATGCCAAGGGCGGTCTTCTGGGCAAGAAGCTCGAAGCCGTCATCGTCGATCCGGCCTCGAACTGGCCGCTGTTCGCCGAGAAGGCCCGTCAACTGATCACCCAGGACAAGGTGTCCGTGGTGTTCGGTTGCTGGACTTCGGTGTCGCGCAAGTCCGTGTTGCCCGTGTTCGAAGAACTCAACAGCCTGCTCTTCTACCCGGTGCAGTATGAGGGTGAGGAACTGTCCCAGAACGTCTTCTACACCGGTGCCGCCCCCAATCAGCAGGCTATCCCCGCCGTCGAGTATCTGATGAGCGCAGAAGGCGGTGGTGCCAAGCGCTTCGTGCTGGCCGGGACGGACTATGTGTACCCGCGTACCACCAACAAGATCCTGCGCGCCTTCTTGCACTCAAAGGGTGTGGCCGACAAGGACATCGACGAGGTCTATACCCCCTTCGGTCATGCGGACTACCAGACCATCGTGGCCAACATCAAGAAGTTCGCTACCGGTGGCAAGACCGCTGTCATCTCGACCATCAATGGTGACTCCAACGTTCCCTTCTACAAGGAGTTGGGCAACTCTGGCCTGAAGGCGACGGACGTGCCGGTGGTGGCCTTCTCCGTGGGTGAGGAAGAACTGCGCGGCGTCGACACCAAGCCGCTGGAAGGTCACCTTGCCGCCTGGAACTACTTCATGTCGGTGAAGAACCCGGTCAACGCCGCATTCATCAAGGCCTACAAGGCTTGGGCGACGAAGAACAATGTACCGAACCTGGACACGGTGGTCACCAACGACCCGATGGAAGCAACCTATGTCGGCATGCACATGTGGGCGCAGGCCGTGAAGAAGGCGGGCAGTACGGATGTCGACAAGGTGCGCAAGGCCATGGCCGGTCAAACCTTCAAGGCGCCCTCGGGCTTCACCCTCAAGATGGACGAGACCAACCATCACCTGCACAAGCCGGTTATGATCGGCGAAGTGACGGGTACGGGCCAGTTCAACGTCGTGTGGAAGACGGACAAGCCCATCCGCGCCCAGCCGTGGAGCCCCTTCATCGCCGGCAACGAGAAGAAGCAAGGTCTCTGATCCCCGGTTTATCCGGGCCGGAGGGGGTGCCTTGGCGCCGCCTCCGGCCGACCACAAACTCCGATCGAAAATTGAACGCCTAACTGACAGGTGCTGACCGTGTCACGCCTTTTTAAATGCGCTGTCCCCCTGTTCTGGGTTCTGTTGGGGGCAGTGCCCTGGCAATCGTCCCAGGCCGCATTGGATAGCGAGTTGGTCAAGATGCTAGCCTCCGGTGAGGCTGCGGCCAAGATCCAGGCCATCGAGGCCATCACCCGGGCAGCCGACCCGGCGGCGCTCGTGCTACTGAGCGCGCTGAAAGAACGTCACCTATTCGTGACCCCGGCGGGACAGGCACTCATCATCTCCGGTGAGCAGGCACGCGATGCGGCAACCGGCGTACCGGTGAGCCCGACGCCCGAGGCGGTGGAACCCGTCACCATCAACAACCGCATCCGCGGCCAGCTCGACGCGGCGCTGTCAGCCTTCCAACTCTTCTCCGAGGACCGCGCGGTCCGTCTGGCGGCGGCGAAGTCCCTGGAGGCCTCCGGGCGCGACGCGGTGTTGCCTATCCTTACCACGGCCGTGGGGCGGGAGGCCGATCCCGAAGTCAAGGACATCATGCAGCAGGTGAAGGCCGGCATCGACCTGCATTCCACGGACAAGGCGGCGCGCCTGGCTGCGGTGAAGGTTCTCGCCAGCAGTTCGCAGGCGCACAGTAAGACGCTCTTGCTTGTCGTGCTGGAAAAGAACGGCGCCAGCGAGCCCACCGAACCCGATGCCACTGTGCGCGAGGAGGCCGCATTCGCGGTGAAGCTGATTGAGCGCAAACTCCTCTTCAACGAATACGTGGGGCGGATATTTAGCGGGTTGAGCCTCGGCAGCATCCTCCTACTCGCGGCGCTCGGCTTGGCCATCACCTATGGGCTGCTTGGCGTGATCAACATGGCTCACGGCGAGATGCTGATGATCGGTGCCTACGCCACCTATGTAACCCAGCAGGTGCTGCGTCATCACCTGCCCGGGCTGGTGGACTGGTACCCAGTCTTTGCCGTGCCTGTGGCCTTTCTCGTCGCCGCCCTAGTTGGGATGGCCTTGGAGCGCACGGTGATCCGGTGGCTCTACGGCCGCCCCCTGGAGACCTTGCTGGCGACCTGGGGCATCAGCCTCTTCCTCATCCAGCTCGTGCGGCAGATCTTCGGCGCGCAGAACGTCGAGGTGAGTAACCCCACCTGGATGTCCGGAGGGATACAACTCACCAACTTGGTGCTGCCCTATAACCGGATCGTGATCATCCTGTTCGCAGTGGCCGTCCTCGTGGCCATGTGGCTGGTACTGTCGCGAACCCGGCTCGGGCTCTTCGTTCGGGCGGTGACGCAAAACCGGGGGATGGCAGCCTGCATGGGCGTGCCGACCGGCCGGGTGGACCTGCTGGCCTTTGGTCTTGGCTCCGGTATCGCCGGGCTGGCGGGTTGCGCGCTGTCCCAGGTGGGCAACGTGGGCCCCGACCTGGGACAGTCCTACATCATCGATTCCTTCATGGTGGTCGTGCTCGGTGGCGTGGGCCAGTTAGCGGGAACCGTCTGGGCCGCCCTTGGCCTCGGGGTCGCCGGCAAGTTCCTCGAAGCCTACATCGGTGCGGTGCCCACCAAGATCCTGATCCTGGTGATGATCATCGCGTTCATCCAAAAGCGCCCGCAGGGTCTGTTCGCCCTGAAGGGCCGGTCCGTCGAAGCCTGAGGTCGCCATGCTCGAGCTCTCCCGGCAGGAACCCTTGTTCACCCGTGCGGGCTGGTCCGCACTGGTGGCGGCCGCCCTGGTCCTCGGCGTCCTGGTTCCCCTGCTGTACCTCGTTATCCCCGAGGGCAGTCCATTGCACTTGTCCACCTATTTCGTCACTCTAACGGGCAAGATCATGTGCTACGCCATCGTGGCGGTGGCCATGAACCTGATCTGGGGCTATACCGGCATTCTCAGTCTGGGCCACGGCCTGTTCTTCTCCCTCGGGGGGTATGCCCTGGGGATGTACCTCATGCGCTCGATCGGGCATGAGGGCCAATACCAAAGCGACCTCCCCGACTTCATGGTGTTCCTGGACTGGAAGGTCTATCCCTGGTACTGGTCCTTGACAGACCAATTCTGGTATGCGGCCCTGTTGGTGGTGTTGGTGCCTGGGATCCTGGCTCTGATCTTCGGATTCTTCGCCTTCCGCTCGCGCATCAAGGGGGTGTACTTCTCCATCATCACCCAGGCCCTCACCTACGCCGGCATGCTGCTGTTTTTCCGCAACGAGACCGGTTTCGGGGGCAACAACGGCTTCACCGACTTCAAGCGCCTGCTGGGCTATCGCGTTGCCGACCCGGGTACGCGCGCGACGCTCTTCGTCGTCACGGGCCTGGCCCTGATTGCAGCGCTGATCCTTACGCGCAGCCTGCTGCGCTCAAAGTTGGGGCGGGTGTTGCGCGCGATCCGGGATTCGGAGAGTCGGCTCATGTTCTCCGGCTATAATCCCCTGGGCTACAAGCTCTTCGTGTGGACGCTGTCGGCGGTGCTCTGTGGTCTTGCGGGCGCGCTCTACGTGCCGCAGGTGGGAATTATCAACCCCAGCGAAATGTCGCCGGCCAACTCCATCGAGATCGCCGTGTGGGTCGCGGTGGGGGGGCGGGGGACGCTTTTGGGGCCCGTCTTCGGCGCGCTTCTGGTCAACGGGGCAAAGAGCTGGTTTACCATGGCCTTTCCGGAGTACTGGCTCTTCTTCCTGGGCTTGCTGTTCATTTTGGTGACCCTTCTTCTGCCCAGAGGCGTCGTGGGTGTCGCCGGCAAATGGCTGCGGAGGCCGCAATGAGCACGCAGGAGACCCTGGGATTTAGCGGTGGCGCCAGCGCCGCCGGGGGGCACCTGGCGCAGGCGGGGGTCGACCTCAGCCACGGTCCGATCCTGTACCTGGAGGACATCAGCGTGAGCTTCGACGGCTTCCTCGCGCTGAACAAACTCAACCTCACCGTCGACGCAGGGGAGTTACGTTGCATCATCGGGCCTAACGGCGCAGGCAAGACGACCATGATGGACGTGGTCACCGGAAAGACGCGCCCCACCAGCGGCAGCGCCTTCTTTGGCCAGTCCATCGACCTGACGCGCCTGAGCGAGGCGCAGATCGCCGATGGCGGGATCGGGCGCAAGTTCCAGAAACCCACGGTGTTCGAGAACCACACGGTGTTCGAGAACCTGGAACTCGCCATGAAGATGGACAAGGGCGTGTGGGCGAGCCTGCGGGCGCGCCTCACCGGCGAGCAGGGCGATCGTATCGGGATGATGCTGGAGAAGATTCAACTCCGCGAGCAGGCGGGCCGGCAGGCTGGAACGCTCTCCCACGGCCAAAAGCAGTGGCTGGAGATCGGCATGCTGCTCATGCAGGAACCGCGATTGCTACTGCTCGATGAACCTGTGGCTGGGATGACCGACGAGGAAACCGAGCGCACGGCAGAACTCTTCTTGGGGCTCGCCGGGGAGCGTTCGGTGGTCGTGGTGGAGCACGACATGGAGTTTATCGCCCGCATCGCTGCGGTGGTCACGGTGATGCACGAGGGTAGCGTCTTGGCCGAGGGCCCACTCCACCGGGTCCGAAACGATGAGAGGGTGATTGAGGTTTACCTTGGTCGCTAAGCCATGTTAAACATAGAGAACCTGAATCAATTCTACGGCAGCAGCCACACGCTGCGTGACGTGAGCTTCGAGGTGCCTGCGGGTGCCTGTACGGCGCTGCTCGGCCGCAACGGCGTGGGCAAGACCACGTTGTTGAAGTGCCTGATGGGCGTGCTTCCGATCAAGAGCGGCGCTGTACGCTTCGGTGGCCAGGACATCACGCGGTTGAGCCCGTTCGCACGCGCGCACCTGGGCATCGGCTACGTGCCGCAGGGCCGCGAGATCTTTCCGCGCCTCACGGTGGAGGAGAACCTGCGCATCGGGCTCGCCGCCCGGGGCGGTAAGGATGAGGCGGCGGTACGCGAGGCCATCGAGACCTTCCCCGTACTGGGTCAAATGCTGCGACGCCGGGGCGGGGACCTCTCGGGTGGGCAGCAGCAGCAACTGGCCATCGGTCGGGCACTGGTCCTGCGGCCTAAGGTGCTGATCCTCGACGAGCCCACGGAGGGCATTCAACCTTCCATCATCAAGGAAATCGAGCGGGTCATCAAAGCCTTATCCGAACGAGGCGACATGGCCATCTTGCTCGTGGAGCAGTACTTCGATTTCGCACGTGAACTCGCAGATCAGTTCGTGGTGTTGCAACGTGGCGAGGTGGTGAAAACGGGTTCCGGTGACGAGATGGATGCCGGGACATTACGCGATTACCTGGTGGTATGAACGCCCCGGCTCCCGGGTGGGACGCGCGGCTGGACCTGGGTTTCCGCCGCACGGCGGAGCGCACTTGGCTCGCTCGGCGGAGCCACACCGGACCCCTGCGACTACAGCGACCGCTTTATCCAGAGGGCGCCTCGGTATGCCATGCCATCTTGCTGCATCCGGCGGGCGGTCTGGTGGGTGGGGACGCGCTGGCGATCTCGGTGGAGTTGGAAGCCGGCGCACAGGCGCTGATCACCACACCAGGCGCCACCAAGTGGTACCGCTCTGCGGGCGCACAGGCCAGCCAGGTGCAGGATCTGCGGGTTGCCGCCGGTGGCCTGTTGGAGTGGTTGCCGCAGGAAGCGATTCTCTTCCAGGGTACGCGGGCCCGGCAGCACACACGGGTAGACTTGGAAGCCGGCGGGCGTTTCGCCGGCTGGGAAATTCTGCAGTTCGGTCGCCCCGCCAGCGGTGAGGGGTTCGCCCAGGGGAGCCTCGACCTGCGCACGGAGATCTTCCTCGCAGGGCGGCCTATCTGGCATGAGGCGGCCTTACTCGACGGCGGCGGGCGCTGGCTCACCTCCCGGGCGGGGCTGGCCGGCGCGAGCGTGACAGCGACTTTTTGGGTCGCGGGAGCACCCGCGGGCGACGCGGTGGTGGATCGCCTCCGGGAACTCGTCGCGGGCGGGCCGGGACAGGTCGCAGTGACGCGGCTACCCGGGCTGGTGGTATTGCG
Source organism: Betaproteobacteria bacterium (assembly GCA_025356655.1). Taxonomy (GTDB): domain Bacteria; phylum Pseudomonadota; class Gammaproteobacteria; order Burkholderiales; family SHXO01; genus SHXO01. Next base: position 44,051 of record JANXRW010000014.1, read on the forward strand.
CTACCTGGGGAATTCGGCGCAAGAGGCCAAGGCGAGATTGTGGACTGCCTGGGCTTGGCTGCGCAGCGAGATTGCGGGCCGGGTAGGCGGCATGCCCAGGATCTGGGCAACCTGAGGCGTGCGTGTCAACTGCGGGGCGTGCGAACACCCGCCGGAGGAGAGGCAATGGAACTGACATCGAGAGAGAAAGACAAACTGCTCATTTTCACGGCGGGCTTGCTGGCCGAGCGGCGCCGAGCACGCGGACTCAAGTTGAACTATCCAGAGGCGGTAGCGTTCGTCAGCGCCGCCATTCTGGAGGGTGCGCGCGACGGACGCACGGTGGCGGAACTGATGAGCTTCGGCACCACCTTGCTCACGCGCGCCGACGTAATGGAGGGAGTGGCGGAGATGATTCCCGAGATCCAGGTCGAGGCCACCTTCCCCGACGGCACGAAGCTCGTTACCGTGCATCATCCCATCCCCTGAACCAGGCACTGAGGAGACCCTCAAAGTGATTCCAGGCGAGTACGCGGTAGTCGACGGCGATATTGAACTCAACGTGGGGCGGGCCACGCGGCTGATCGAGGTGGCTAATACAGGAGACCGGCCGGTCCAGGTGGGGTCCCATTACCATTTCTACGAAGTCAATGACGCGCTGCATTTCGACCGTGCGGGCGCACGCGGGTGTCGGCTCAACATCGCGGCGGGCACCGCCGTTCGCTTCGAGCCGGGGCAGATCCGCACGGTGGAACTGGTGGAGTTAGCGGGTGATCGCATCGTTTACGGCTTCCTTGGCCGTGTCATGGGGAGGCTCTGATGGCACTGCGCATCGCGCGCTCGGCATACGCCGAGATGTTCGGTCCGACCACCGGGGATCGCGTCCGTCTGGCCGACACGGACCTTTGGATCGAGGTGGAGAGGGACTTCACCACCTATGGCGAGGAGGTGAAATTCGGCGGCGGCAAGGTCATCCGCGACGGTATGGGGCAGAGCCAGCGCGTCGCCGCGGAAGTCGTGGACACCGTCATCACGAACGCGCTCATCGTGGACCACTGGGGCATCGTTAAGGCCGACGTCGGCATCAAGAACGGCCGCATTAGCGGTGTGGGCAAGGCAGGCAACCCCGACATTCAGCCGGCGGTCACCATCGTCATCGGTGCTTCCACGGAGGTGATCGCCGGTGAGGGTCTGATCCTCACCCCGGGGGGGCTCGACACCCATATCCATTTCATCTGCCCGCAGCAGATCGAGGAGGCGCTCAACTCCGGCATCACCACGATGATCGGCGGCGGCACCGGACCGGCCACCGGCACCAACGCCACCACCTGCACGCCTGGACCCTGGCACATCGCGCGTATGTTGGAGGCGGCCGAATCCTTCCCCATGAACCTGGGTTTCCTGGGTAAGGGCAATGCCAGCCTGCCCGGTGTCCTCGAGGAGCAGGTGCGCGCGGGTGCCATTGGCCTCAAGCTGCACGAGGATTGGGGCACCACGCCCGCGGCCATCGACAACTGCCTCACCGTGGCCGATGCCATGGATGTGCAGGTGGCAATTCATACGGACACGCTCAATGAGTCGGGCTTCGTGGAGACCTCGTTGGCGGCCTTCAAGGGCCGTACTATCCACACCTTCCATACGGAAGGTGCGGGCGGCGGGCACGCCCCCGACATCATCAAGGCCTGTGGTGAGTTGAACGTCCTGCCCTCGTCGACCAACCCCACCCGGCCCTACACGGTGAACACGGTCGACGAGCACCTGGATATGTTGATGGTTTGCCATCATTTGGATCCCTCCATTGCCGAGGACATCGCCTTCGCCGAGAGCCGCATCCGGCGCGAGACCATTGCGGCGGAGGATATCCTCCAGGACCTGGGCGCCTTCAGCATGATGTCCAGCGATAGTCAGGCCATGGGACGCGTGGGCGAGGTCATCCTGCGCACTTGGCAGACGGCGCACAAGATGCGCTCGCAACGGGGCTCGCTCCCGGGCGATGGTCCTGGTAATGACAACTTCCGGGTCAAGCGCTACATCGCCAAGTACACCATCAATCCAGCGCTGACCCACGGGGTCGCCTCCGAGGTGGGCTCCATCGAAGTGGGCAAGCTGGCTGACTTGGTGCTCTGGCGCCCCGGCTTCTTTGGCGTGAAGCCCTCCCTGGTTCTGAAGGGGGGCATGATCGCCGCGGCCGCCATGGGCGATCCGAACGCGTCCATTCCGACGCCGCAGCCCGTGCATTTCCGGCCCATGTTCGGGTCCTTCGACGCGGCCTGCAAGGCCACCTCGGTGAGTTTCGTCTCCGCTGCGGCGCTAGGCCTGGGCATTGGCGAGCGGCTCGGTCTGCGCAAGCGTCTGGTGGCCGTGGGCAACACGCGCAACCTCACGAAGCGCGATCTCATTCATAACGATGCGCTGCCGCATATGGAGGTCGACTCGCAGACCTACGAGGTTCGTGCCGACGGTGAACTGCTGGTGTGCGAACCTGCCCGGGTGCTGCCTATGGCGCAGCGCTACTTCCTCTTCTGATGCTGCTCATCACCGGCCGGTGCAGGCCGTGCGACCATTGGGACGAGGAACTGGTCTTACCCTTCGAGCGTCGCCAGAAGACGCGGCTGCGCACCCGCCTTAGTTCGGGCGAGGAGGTGGGGATCTTTTTGGCGCGAGGCGAGGTCCTGCGTGATGGCGATTTGCTGCAGGGCGAAGACGGACGCGTCGTCCGGGTGCGCGCCGCGGCGGAGTCGCTCGTCGAGGCCAGGGCTAGCGGGCCGGCGCACTTGGCCCGGCTCGCCTACCACCTGGGCAACCGCCACGTCACTGTCCAGGTGGGCGAGCAGTGGGTCCGGCTGGAGGCCGACGCGGTACTCGAACAGATGCTGCTTGCACAGGAAGCACAATTGGTGTACCTCCTGGCGCCCTTCGAGCCGGAGGCGGGTGCCTTTGGCGGCCACGCTCACGCAGGCGCGCCGTGAGTGCACTCGATCCGGGCGCCCTCTCGCGCCTGCTGCGCCTGTGCAGCCCCACGCTGCCAGTGGGGGGGTATAGTTACTCGCAGGGCTTGGAATACGCCACGGACCAGGGGTGGGTGCAGGATGAGGCGAGCGCGCTCGCCTGGATCACCGACGTGCGGGAATTCTCTGTGGCGGCGTTCGAGGCGCCGCTGCTCAACGCCTGCCTACAGGCCTGGGCGGCCGGTAACAGTGATGCGCTGGGCGAACTCAACGCGCGCTTCCTGGCTTCTCGTGAGTGCGCTGAATTCCACGCCGAGACGCTGCAGATGGGCTACAGCCTGCGTCGCGTGCCGGGAGACAACGAGGACGCGCGCGAAGGCCTCGAGGCGGTGCTCGCAGGCATCGAGCAGCCCAGCTATCCGCTGCTGTGGAGCCACGCGGCTTGGCGCGCGGGCATCGGGCCCGAGCCGGCGCTCACCGGGTACCTCTGGGCGTGGACGGAGAATCAGGTGCTGGGCGCAATCAAGTTGGTACCCTTAGGCCAATCGGCCGGGCAGCGCATGCTCGCGCGCCTGAACGACGGGGTCGCCGACCTCGTAGAGGGCGCCTTGCGCCGCCGCGTGACACACTGGTGCAATTTTGCGCCGGGGCTCGCCATGGCCGGGGCACTGCACGAGACCCAATACAGCCGCCTGTTTCGATCCTGAAGGAGTCATCCATGCAATCTCAACCCCTGCGCGTCGGTATCGGCGGCCCCGTGGGTTCCGGTAAGACGGCGCTCACCCTGGCTCTGTGCCTGGCCTTGCGCGATCGCTTCAACATCGCCGTGGTGACCAACGACATCTACACCAAGGAAGATGCTCAGTTCCTCGTGCGTAACGAGGCGCTCGTACCCGATCGGATCATCGGGGTGGAAACCGGCGGATGCCCACATACGGCGATCCGCGAGGACGCATCCATGAACCTGGAGGCTTGCGCCCGGCTGATGGAGCGCTTCCCGGGTCTAGATCTCATTCTGGTAGAGAGCGGGGGAGACAATCTTGCGGCGACTTTCAGCCCCGAACTCTCGGACTTGACGCTCTACGTGATCGACGTGTCGGCGGGCGACAAGATCCCCCGAAAGGGTGGTCCCGGGATCACGCGCTCGGACCTCTTGCTCATCAACAAGATCGACCTCGCCCCCATGGTGGGCGCCTCGCTCGAGGTCATGGATCGCGACGCGCGCAAGATGCGCGGCGACCGCCCATTCTTTTTCAGTAACCTCAAGACCGGTCAGGGACTGCCAGAAATCGTCGCCTTCATCGAGCGCCAAGGGATGTTGGGCGCCGCGGGCAAGGCGGTCGCAGCGGGCTAGCTGGCAGGCCCGTCCGAGTACTGGCACACCCTTTGCGTTGCTCTGTTCGGAGCTGTTGGTCGGGCAGGACGGGAAGCAACTTCCCAGGGCATCGTACTTCGCGTTCCATCCGGCCACGGCTTTACGATGTCTGCCAGGGTTAGCCCGCGGCACCCCAAGGCGCCGTGGGTCTTTTTACGCCCTCACGGCAACGCCACGCCGGTTGCCCGGCGCCGCGTGCCACCGACACGGGCGGCTTGCGGTACACTGCGGCGCTGAACCATCGTTGACCGAGGAATCCCATGCACACACTCCGCCTTGCCGCGCTAGCACTGGCTTCCGGCCTCACTCTCCTGCCGCTGGCTTCGAATGCGCAGACCGCAGCCGACGAGAAGGGCTTCACCGTACTGCATCTCGGACAGGAAGTCTGGAGTGACTATCCCGGTATCGAGGGCATCAAGATCATGGTGGTGGAGGGCAATCCCAAGCTGGCTGGGCCGTACGTGATCCGCGTCAAGTTCGCGCCGGGGACGATGAGCATGCCGCACTATCACCCTGAGGATCGCTTGGTGACCGTGCTCAAGGGGACTTGGTGGAGCGGCCGGGGCAAGACCTTCCAGCCCAGCGGGACAGAGCCAATGCAGCCGGGGAGTTTCATGAAGCACCCCTCCCGCGAGGTCCACTACGACGGGGCAAAGGACGAGGAAGTAATCCTGCAGATCGCCGGCATGGGGCCCAGCGGTACGGTGTTCCTGAAACCCGATGCGCCGCACGTCGGCAGCTCGCGCTAGTCGCACGCTGCACTGAGCCTACCGCGGCGGGGTAGTGACCCTGCTGCGGCTTTTCCGTGATCCGCACCCAGGGAGAACCGCCGGCCGTGGTTTCGGACATCGAGATCGCTCAACGGGCCCGCTTGAGGCCCATCGAGGAGCTGGCGCGTGAGCGCCTGGGCATCGAGGCCGAGTTCCTCGAGCCCTATGGGCGCTACAAGGCCAAGATCGATCCCGCCTACCTGCGCGGGTTGCCCGATCGGCCCGGTGCGAAGTTGGTGCTGGTCACCGCCATCAGTCCCACCCCCGCCGGCGAAGGGAAGACGACCACCACCGTTGGGCTCGGCGACGGGCTCAACCGCATCGGCGTACGTGCCGTGGTGTGCCTGCGCGAACCCAGCCTCGGCCCGGTATTCGGGCTAAAGGGAGGGGCAACGGGTGGAGGGCAGGCCCAGGTCGTGCCCATGGAGGACATCAATCTCCACTTCACGGGCGATTTCAGTGCGATCGCGCTGGCGCACAACCTCCTCTCTGCCGTCTTGGACAACCACCTCCAGCAAGGCAACGAGTTGGGAATCGACCCCCGCGCCATCACCTGGCGGCGGGTGGTAGATATGAACGACCGGGCCCTGCGCCAGATCGTGGTGGGCCTGGGCGGGGCCGCTCACGGGGTGCCTCGGGAGGACGGCTTCGACATCGTCGTGGCCTCCGAGGTGATGGCCATCTTCTGCCTCGCGGACTCGCTCGCAGACCTGCGCAGTCGTCTGGGGGAGATCATCGTTGGCTACACGCACGCGGGCTTGCCCGTGAAGGCTGCCGACTTGGGCGTGCACGGTGCGATGGCGGCCTTGCTCAAGGATGCCGTCAAGCCCAACCTCGTGCAGACGCTGGAGGGAAACCCGGCACTGATCCACGGCGGGCCCTTCGCCAATATCGCCCACGGCTGCAACTCCTTGATTGCCACGCGGGCCGCTTTGAAACTCGGCGACTACGTGGTCACGGAGGCAGGCTTCGGCGCCGACCTGGGCGCCGAGAAGTTCCTGGACATCAAGTGTCGCAAATCGGGGCTGCGTCCGGCCGCTGTTGTGGTTGTCGCCACGGTGCGGGCGCTGAAGTTTCACGGCGGGGCGCATCTGGCCGAACTCGGACGGGAGGATCTGGCCGCCCTCGAGCGCGGCTTGCCCAACCTGGCGAGGCACGTGGAGAACCTGACCCTGGGCTTCGGCCTGCCGTGTGTTGTCGCGGTCAACCACTTCAGCCAAGACACCGGCGCAGAGCATGCCTTGCTACGCGATGCGCTCGCCGCCCTGGGCGTTCCCGTGGTGCTGGCCCGGCACTGGGCGCAGGGGGGGGCCGGAGCAGAGGATCTGGCGCGCGAGGTCGTCCGACTCTGCACGGGCGCTACTGCGCCGATGCGCTTTATCTACCGCGACGAGGACACGCTCTGGGACAAGGCTAACGCCGTAGCCACCCGTATCTACGGAGCCCTGGGCGTGAGTGCCGATGCCAAGGTACGGGCGGAATTGGAGCGACTGCAAGGCTTGGGATTCGGGCACTATCCCGTGTGCATCGCGAAGACACAGTATTCGTTCTCCACGGATCCGACCCTTCGGGGCGCCCCCATCGGTCACACGCTGAATATCCGCGAGGTACGCTTGTGCGCGGGGGCGCAATTCGTCGTGCTGGTCTGCGGTGATGTGATGACGATGCCGGGTCTTCCCAAGTCGCCGGCAGCATTGCGCATCGATGTGACCGCGGAGGGGCGGATCACCGGGCTGTTTTAAGCCCTGCCGGGGCCCTCGGCGCCCCGCTGCCTGGGTTGGCCCGCACGATCACCGCGCCCTGGGGCAGAGTAGTGCACTGTTTCAGTGCGATCCTGCGAGCGGCACCTAGCCCGAGTTTGTCATCACGCTCCGTCAACCCTAATTAAAGCAACAACGTAGAGCGTTATTGCCGTGCGTATGGCACTACATTTTTGCAGCTGCCCATCCGCTTGTCGCGACGGCCCGCGCGGGCGCGGTCAGACCA
>JANXRW010000043.1 GCA_025356655.1 Betaproteobacteria bacterium
CGCTTTGGCCACCGCGCGCCCGCAGAGCAAGATCGCTCGGGTCGAGGCTCTGCCACGCCACCAGAGTTGCGCCCGGCCGGGGCCACGCGGCGGTGGGTGTCGGGTGTAGGCCTTTGTCCAGAGTGGGCCTGAGTCAGCTCAGGCCTGGGGTAACTGCAGGAAGATCGTCGAAGTCGATCAGGTCATGCTCAAGAACCCGGACGCGACTCGGACGGTCATTGAGATCCATCCGGAGGTTTGCTTTTGCGAATTGAATGGCGGCAAACCGATGCGGCATCGAAAGAGCAACGCCGAGGGCACCAAGGAGCGCCTTGCTTTGCTGTCAATTTGGCAACCCAAGGCGGAGATTCTTTTGAAGCGAGTTCTTCGCGAAACTCGACGGCAAGATGTCCAAGCCGACGACGTCCTCGACGCCCTCGTCGCGCATGTCAGTGGCCTCGCGGCCCCCAGCGATATCCGGCGCCTCGTCGGGATTCCCTCTGTGGACGACCAAGGTCTGCCCATGCAGATGCTGTTCCGCAGTGTCGCAGGGTAGTTCGATGCTCAGGTCTCGTGGTCCCAGCGATAGCTGACCTTAAGATGGTTCAGCTGCTGCCCGCCAATCCGTCGCTCAAATTGCAGGCGCCCCAAGACGATTCCGGGCGAGATGTGAATCCGCTCGGCAAACTCGCGAATCATCCGTTCGCCAATCACCGGCTGCGCTGGCAACTGCTTGTAGTCGGCGGCAGGAATCAGCGTGTCGCGGGCGAATGCGTCCGCCTCACGTTCTTCCTGCGCGTTCAGCCCGTCTTCTCCCATGATGTCGAGAAAGGTCATCCTCTTGCCGTGCTTCAGGAGGTGGCCGGCTTCGTGGAAGAAGGAAAACCACAGTTTGTCATCGGTCTTGCCGCGCAGGCTCAGCATGATCAGCGCTTTGTTGGTGCCGAGCCACTTGGTCGCGCCGCTGACCGGGCAGCCTTTGGGCGCGGGTGCCAGGGCAACGGCGACCCCTACGCGCGCGCACTGCTCGGTGAGTCGGGGGAGAAACACCTTGGGATCCCTCTCCGCCGTCAGCGTACGGATCTCCTGCAACGCCGCTTCGAACGACTCGCGGTCGAAATCCCCCAGGCGCATGTCCTCGGCAGCGCGTTCACCATGGCGTAGCCACGCGCTGACCGCTGCAGGGATGCGCGTCAGCTTCTCGGAAGCACGGTACGCTGCCACCGGGCGCTCGTACTGCTCGCGCCACGCATCGACATCCGCCACTCCGAAATAGCGCAGGCACTCGAAGACCTGCTGCGCCTTGTCCTGCACCTTGCGCACCCAGCCGAACTTCACCATGTCGGCCAGGGGAAGTTCCTTCAGCCAATCGATATGCTGGACCAAGGCCTTGATTGCGTGCTGGCGGGCTGCATGCTCGCGGTACTGCGCCTCGAGATTGAGCCAGAACCGCGCGGTGCTGCCCAGTACCCGTTCGAGCCTGAGTGCCGTCTCTTCGCTGATGGGCGCTTTGCCCTTCAGGAGCAGATTGACATGCTTGGTCGTGAATCCCGTGCGCGTGGCCAGATCGGCCTGCGACCAGCCACGTTCTTCCAACAGGTCATTGATCGATTCGCCGGGGATAGCCACCCAATCGGGTGCGAATTCCGCCAGCGACTCGTAGGTTCGTAGTACCGCCTCAGTCATGGTAATCCTCTGCTTCGATGATCGTAATCTCCGCAACTTGCGACCAATCGATGGATCCATCCGCCTTGAGCGGCGGTGGGTTGCGCGTCGGCTTGAAGACCAGTCGCTTTCCCTTGTACAAGTCCACGGCGAACTGGCCGGCCCGGTCGTACTCCAGCGGATGAGGCCGGCCGATCGCCAGTTCGCTCACCACGCTGGCAGCGTGTAGCTCGGCAAGGCGGCGCTGCAACTTCTTCGCCGACTCCATACCCAGCGACTTCACGGCGACCTTGGATTGCTTGCACAGAGTCTCGACGTCTTCGTCTTCGTAGGAGACTATCATCCGAATAGTTTACCAGAACGGTTAATACAATGTGCGATTGATCTGGCCTGCCTGAGGGGCTCGGCTGGGTTCCGGCGGCCGGGATGGCAACGTGCCATCTACTCCTCACCCTTGCGGGAGCGCCGCCTGCGCAACCGAAAGTCCGGCGTCGGCGCCTGCTTTACCAGTTCGTTACCGCCCGACTGCCGACTGCCGCCTGCTCCGCAGCCATTCCTCGACCCCGGCCAAGTCCCAAACCACGCAGCGGGCGGTGAGAAAAAACCGCTGCGGGAATTCGCCTTTACGTTCCAGTTCATAGATCGTCGAGTCCGCCAGCGGAACCATCTGGCGTAGCTCGCTGCGGCGGATGGTACGTCGCAGCGTAGTCGGACCGACCCGCGCTGCCTGGGTGAGTTCGCGGATAGCCCGCGCATCGGATGCGCCCACGGGCTGGCGTGAGCGCACCTCATCGCGGCTCTGCTTGCCTGGGTCCACGGGCCTCGTCTCCCGGTCGCATGTTTCGACGGATTCCGCCGGGCCCGCGGCTATTGTCCGTGTCCGTTCGCGCTTCATACGCATTCCCACCCTCGCTCGTTGAGCCGCTGAGGCTCGGCGGCCCCGGCGCTCAGCGCTACCGGGCCGGTTCCTTGATTCGCATTCCATCCCGTGCGGCTGCTATCGCAGCGGCATTCGCACGTCTCAAGGC
>JANXRW010000098.1 GCA_025356655.1 Betaproteobacteria bacterium
TAGCGCTTTGGCCACCGCGCGCCCGCAGAGCAAGATCGCTCGGGTCGAGGCTCTGCCACGCCACCAGAGTTGCGCCCGGCCGGGGCCACGCGGCGGTGGGTGTCGGGTGTAGGCCTTTGTCCAGAGTGGGCCTGAGTCAGCTAGCGGATAGGGCAGTGATTGGAAGACGTGGCGCGTATGGGCCCACTGGTAGGCCACGTAGTCCCCGCCATCGCGGGCATCGGATTTGAGGCCGGCGCGCTGGGCCGTCTCACGGAAACGCCGGTCGGCGTCAGCGTCACTTAGGGTCGGATGCAAGTGTGCAGGTTCCCTTAGGACAGAACGAACGGAACTCCGGGCGCGTGGGATAGGCCCGACAGAGTTGCTACGTTACGATGGTAACCTGCGCATCGCCCCCCGGCAATAGGGGGCGGCTGCCACGACAGCCGATCCCCTTCGTCGAGGGTGCCGTAGAATTCGCCCTAGCGGAAGGAGCGAGACCATGAAGTTGTCGAGCCAGTCGCCTGGGCTGCCGGTGCGCGGATTCCCGCACAACGCTCCGGGCTGTAGCGTTTTCGGGCGAGAGGCACGCCATGTTTGATCTCGCCGCCGCTGGTGCCTGTTTTAGCTCCGCCTACCCGGAGCGCCAGCCGCCGCGCCCTGGGGCAATGGACAAGATTGCCATGGCCCTGTCTGGGCGAATGCAGCGCAAACTGCGTGGCTGGCGCACTACCCGGGGGGGCTTCCTCGATAGCGTCACGGAGCAGAGCCGGTTGCTCGAAGGCGCTGCCGATGATGTCCTGGCGAGTTGCGCCCAGGGGCTTCGCGAGGCGCTGCGTCGCGATGGCCTGCGCGAGGATCTCGTGGCGCGCTCCTTTGCCCTGGTGCGCGAACTCTCCGGGCGCACTCTGGGACAGCGCCACTACCCCTGCCAGATGGTCGGCGCCTGGGTCATGTTGAACGGACTGGTGGCCGAAATGGAGACCGGCGAGGGCAAGACGCTGACCGCCACCCTGGCCGCCTGCACGGCCGCCCTGGCGGGAATGCCCGTGCACGTCATCACCGTCAACGATTACCTAGCCGAGCGTGATGCGCAGATCATGGGCCCCCTCTATCATGCCCTCGGGGTGAGCGTCGGTACCATCATTCACGGGCTCAGCCCGGCGCAACGCCGGGAGGCCTATGGCTGCGACGTGGCCTACTGCAGCAACAAGGAAATCGCCTTCGATTACCTTCGCGACCGCATCGTGCTAGCCCGCCGAGACAACCGCACGCATCTCGCCGTAGACCGCTTGGCCGGAGACGAGCGCCGCAGCGCGCAACTGGTCATGCGCGGGCTCTTCTTCGCCATCGTGGACGAGGCCGACAGCGTGCTCGTGGACGAGGCACGGACCCCGCTGATCATCGCCGGTTCTGTCCCCCAGGGCCCGGAGCGCGAGATGTACCAGCAGGCCCTGGAATTGGCCGACAAACTGGAGGCGCCGAAGCACTACCGCCTGCACCTCACCCAGCGCGCCGTGGACCTGAGCGAAGAGGGCCGTGACCGACTGGAGGAACTGGCCGGCGATCTGACCGGGCCGCTGCGCGGTCCACGTCGCCGCGAAGAATTGGTGTCCCAGGCGCTGAGCGCCCTGCACCTCTTCGAGCGCGACGTTCACTACCTGGTGAAGGACGGCAAGATCCAGATCGTCGACGAGTCCACCGGGAGAACCCTGGCCGACCGCTCCTGGGAATTGGGCCTGCACCAGATGGTGGAGGTGAAGGAGGCTTGCGATCTATCCAACCAGCAGACCTCTATCGCCCGCATCACGTATCAGCGCTTCTTTAAACGCTACCTCTGGTTGGCCGGTATGACTGGCACGGCCCAGGAGGTCGCCGGTGAGTTGTGGTCGGTATACGGCTTGGCCGTGCGCAGGATTCCCACCAATCGCCCGGTGCAACGGCGTTACCTACCCGACCAGGTCTATTCCACCGCCGCGGAGAAGTGGCGCGCGGTGGTCGAGCGCATTGCCCACGTCAACGCCCAGGGGCGGCCCATCCTAGTAGGTACCCGGTCGGTGGCGGCGTCAGAGCACTTGAGCGAACTGCTCGAGCATGCAGGGTTGCAGCACCGACTGCTCAACGCCCGGCAGGACAAGGACGAGGCCGAGATCGTCGCGGTAGGCGGGGAGAAGGGGGCAATCACCGTGGCCACGAACATGGCTGGCCGGGGCACCGATATCAAGTTAGGGGAGGGTGTGCGGGAACGGGGTGGTCTGCATGTGATCGCCACCGAACTGCACGAAGCCGCCCGCGTGGATCGGCAACTTTTCGGGCGCTGCGGGCGCCAGGGTGACCCGGGATCCGTGGAGGCCTACCTGTCGCTGGAGGACGAGCTCCTCAAACTCCACCTGGTAGATCTGAGTGGCGTCGGCGGTTGGCTGAAGAAACTCAGGCTCTCGCGCCGGGGCGGGAACTCCTCGCGCATGCTGTTTAGTCTGGCCCAGATGCAGGCTGAACGCTATAACGCCGCCATCCGCCGGGAAGTCCAGCGCCAGGACGAGCAGATGGGTGACATGCTCGCCTTCTCGGGGCGAGGGGAGTAGGCAGGGGCGCGCACGGCGCCTGGCCTCCCCATCACCGCGGCAGAATGCGCAGTGGTTGACCTACCTCGATGTCTGCTGAAACACGGGCGGTTCCCATCAGTTCGTTCACCAGAGAAAGCGCCTCCAGCGGGTGATCGCAGGCAGGGCATCCGGCTGACGCGGGAGGGTTGAGGATGCCAAAGACCTTGCCATGATGGCGAACCTCCATCCAGACTCCCTGCTCCTGGGCAAGTGCGCGCTGGCCCAGGCTGGAGAAGTCGACAAGCGCGAGGGCATTGCCGCCCCTGGCCAGCGATGCGCGGCGCGGATCTTTCACCACGGCCCCGAGGTATTGAATCACTTCCGTGAGCGAGCGCCACTCCACATGGCCAAAGAAAGCGCTCTGACATTGTAGTTGCTCTTCGTCCACAGGCTCGATCACAAGCGGGTCATAACGGCACTGGGTGCTGTCGATGATGCCGCTCACGCGGCTCACCTGCAGGGCCGACGTCACCGAAGTGCCTGCAGAGCCAGAACCCGACGGCGTGGCGGCTCCGGCCTTCCCGTCCGGGTTTCTTCCCTTGGCAGGAGAGGGCGTTGCGGTGCTCGGCATTGACGCTGCCCGCGCGTAATGCAGCGCCCCTTGCACTGCGAAAGAATGCTGCGCCTCCCGATTCCGTTGCCAGTGCGTAGCCGCTGCGTTCCTGTCCACAGGGGATGAGGCGGTTCCCTCCGTCGGAGCATTCGGCGGCACCCCTGCCGCGTCGCTGGAGGCATCAACTGCATTCGGCGCCGTCTCGATCTTGCGCTTCTGGGCAGCGGCGAGGCGCTCGGATAGCGTACTTCGGTGCTTTTCGGCCGCGTCCACCAGCGCTTCCAGCGTGTTTGCATCGCACCGGGTCCCGCTGGGAGCCAGCGTCGACGAAGGCTCGGCGCACGTGAGGGCCTGCTGTAGATCGATTCTGCTCCTCTTCGCAGCGTTCACTGCGGTTTCTAGGGAAATCTCCGGCACGTCCTTGGCGTTGGGGGTCGGCGGTAAAGGAGGGTTGGCCTTGTCGATTTGCGAGGACAGAGCCCTCAACTCAGCCTCGGCCGTCTCGCGGGCGATCTGAGCGCGCGCGAGCGGGGAGACGTCACTGGTGTCGTAAGGATTGTCGAGGCACAGCAGGACCTGGTTGGAGTACTGACGATAGAGTTGGAGCATCGCCGTGTCCTTACCCTCCGTTTCAAAGTGATATGGTGAATCGCTTTGGCCGGCAATCATAGTCAGCGCATCTTTTAGGTTGCCGAAGGCCCAGGGCTTCGGCTGCTCCGACTCCCACTTGCAACGCGCATCATCTTTAGCCTGGGCTGGTGTCGCCTTGCCGGCTGGAGATGCCGGGTCTTCAACCGCACCACATGTGTCCGACATATATGCCGCTGGACAGACCTTCTCGAAAAGAGTAAGAACTTTGGTTCGTCAGCAGAAACTGTGGGCCATGGGTGGCTCGGGCAATTTCCCAAGTACATGATAAAGCGCCAATTCCGTGGCTTTGAAGGTGCGAAAGCCGTAGGATCTTCTCAGTGTGACTTTAACCTTCCCATTCAGGC
>JANXRW010000001.1 GCA_025356655.1 Betaproteobacteria bacterium
AGCCCTATGCTTGGCTGAAGGACACCCTCGAAAAGCTGCCGGTGTGGCCGAACAGCCGCATCGACGAACTCCTGCCGCTGCGCCGGCCGAAGCCAACCTGATCCCGATCGTCGCCGCAAGGTGCCTTGGCTGGACGCTTACTGTACCTCGGTGAGATCTGCAATCACGGCAACTGCTATCCCGGCCAGCACCAAGCCATCCTCACCAGGGAGTTGTGGGACGCAGCGCATGCCATCATCGACAAGCGCAAGCAGGGACCGCGTATTCTGAATACCGAAAACCCGGCCCTGTTGTCTGGCCTGCTATACGCCCCGGACGGGCAGCGCATGCTGCCATCGCACACCACCAAGAAAAATGGTCGCCGCTACCGGTATTACGTTCCCTATCTGGAAAAGCGACAGTCGGCCGGTGCCACGCTGGATGCGCAGATGCAAAATATCGGCGCGTTGCCCGCCGGTGAGATTGAAGCGGCAGTACTCGCCCAAGTTCATCAGGTGCTGCAGCAGCCGGAACTGATTGCGGCCGTTTGGCAGGCAGGCATGTCGATGCGGGACCGTGCAAAACTGGATGAGCCCACGGTTTTCGTGGCCATGCGACAGATGAGTACGGTCTGGGGCCAGCTATTCCCAAAGGAGCAGCATCGCATCCTGCGCCTGATGATTGATCGCGTCCAACTCCATGAAGATGGACTGGACATCATCTGGCGTGACGATAGTTGGCAGCGGTTCTGCCGGGAAATGAAAACCATGCCGCTGGTGGTAGAGCAGCGGACACCGGCAGAGGCCGACGAAATGGGCGAGGTGCAATGATGATCGATGACAGCAAAATCGAGCACCCGTCAGGACGCAGAGTGGAAGTGACCCACACCGGAGCGCCAAGGCAATTCGAGTCTGGCGGGCGGTCCGTTACGTTTGTGCCGTTGGCGATCAAGCGACGGCAATTCAGCAAGGTACTGATTCCGCCACCGGGCATGAACCATGCAGCCATCCAATCCTCATTGGATCTGCCGATGATCAGGACTATCGGGAAGGCCTTCTACTGGCAACGACTGCTTGATTCAGGCGAGGTAGCCAATGCCACGGATCTCGCCCGCAAGCTGAAGTTGGAACCTGGCTGGGTCGCCGAGGTGCTCCGGCTGACACGGCTGGCGCCGGATATCGTTCAGGCGATCATGGATGGGCGCCAGCCCCGCCAATTGAACCTTCACGCCATCCGTGGTCGTCAGGCCGAAGTACCGGTGGACTGGGTGGAGCAGCGCGCCACGTTTGGGTTCACGGACCCTCGCAAATTCGCCGCGTGATGACAGTGCTGCACCACCTTGCCATGCCAACAATCCTCTCTGGCACACGTGTATCCTGTTGGCAGGAAACGGGTTCTGCGCGTGCCAAATCGACACGGTTCTCCACTGTTTTACAGAACACAGAGCAGAAAAGAATCGAACGGCGGCGGAATGAGGCGAGATATCGGCCAGTCGGCAACGCGACTGGCACTGGCAGAACGGGGCGAAACCCCGCGTGACGTGGCGGGAATGCAGAAAATGGAAAGGCCGACTGAGAACAGTCGGCCTTAAATATTGGTGGCCAAGGGCGGAATCGAACCACCGACACAAGGATTTTCAGTCCTCTGCTCTACCGACTGAGCTACTTGGCCACGTTCCACAAGGGAAATTCACCGGGAAGTCCTGCTGGCATGCACCAGCGGGCCCCGAGCGGGGCCGGCGAAGCTCCGGATTATAGCAAAACTCCGCAGGACCGGGGGGCGGCACCTTGCCGCCCCTCGATTCCGATCAGTGGGCCGCCGCGGCCTCGGCATGGATACCCGTGTTCTGGCGCACATAAAGCTCTTCCCACATCTCGTCGGCCCTACGGTCACGCCACAGAAGCGAGCCGATCACGACGAACAGAAAGCCCAGGGGAATGGAGTAGATCCCGGGATTCTTGAGTTCGATGAGCGGCTTTTCCAGACCGAGGAAGCTGGTCTCCTGGCCCTCGAACTTCTTCACCGTTCCCTGAGCCTTGGTCACGTCGGCGCGAAGTTTCTTCAAGGACGCTTCCGCCTTGGTCTTGGCGGCGTCCTGCAAGGTCACCAACTCAGCCTCGATCTTGCTGATCTTAGCGGGCCCCGCATCGATCACTTTCTGCGCCTTCGCCCGCTCCAACTTCGGGTAGGTCATGTTGGGGGACACCATCATGAGCCCGATCGCGGAGACGGACCCCACGAGCATGCCCAGGACAATCCCGCCAGTGTTGCAACGCTTCCAGTACAGCGTGAGCAGCACGCAAGGCAGATTGCTCGATGCGGCCACCGCAAAGGCGAGTGCGACCAGATGCGCCACGTTCTGACCCTTCGACAGGATCCCGATGGTAATCGCCAATGCCCCCACGATCAGCGCCGAGATCCGGGCAGCCGCCACTTCCTCGCCCTGCGTGGCGTGTTCGCCCTTGATCACGCCAACGTAGATGTCATGGGACATGGCCGAAGCCGAGGCCAGTACCAGGCCAGCCACCACCGCCACGATGGTGGCGAATGCCACTGCCGCGACAAATGCCAGGAAGAAGTTACCCAGGATCGAATCGGCACCGCCGCCGATAAACTGCGCCAGCAGGGGGCCTGCCATGTTGCCACCGGCGTCGAAACTCGAAATCTTCGCGGCCCCGACGTTAAGCGCTGCGCCCGTCCCGATGATCAGCGTGAGCACATAGAACCCGCCGATAATGGCCATGGCCCAGAGGACGGATGTGCGCGCGGCTTGGGCGTTGGGTACGGTGAAGAAGCGCATGAGGATGTGGGGCATCCCTGCGGTCCCTAGCACCAGGGCCATGCCGAGCGAGATCTGGTCAATCGGGTTCTTGAGGAACAGCCCCGGCTCCAGAAAGCGTTGGCCCAACTGGTCCGGGGTCATGGTCGTGGCTGCGTCACCCAGCAGTTTGGCCACCTGTACCTGCACCTTGGCGTCACCGATGACCGCCGAGAGGAAATCGGGAAGGCTAAATCCGTAGGGCACCCAGGTCAGGAACACCAGGAGGATCGAGGCCGTTACCAGGAGCACCGCCTTGATGATCTGTACCCAGGTCGTAGCCACCATACCGCCAAAGAGCACGTAGGCGAGCATGAGAATTCCCACGACCACCACCGATACCTCGTAGTCGATGCCGATCAGGGTCTTGACGAGTACCCCGCCGCCCACCATTTGCGCCGTCAGGTAAAAGGTCGACACGGTGATGGTAGAGGCGGCCGCCACGACCTTGGCAGTTTTTGGGTCATTGCGGAACGCCAGGATGTCGCCCAGGGTGTACTTGCCAATGTTTCGGCAGGGCTCAGCGATGACCAACAGGACGGTGATGTAGGCGACCAGCCAGCCCACCGAGTACATGAAGCCATCGTAGCCGTAGAGGGAGATCAGGCCTGCGATGCCCAGGAACGACGCCGCCGACAGGTAGTCGCCCGCGATCGCCCAGCCGTTTTGCAGCCCGCTGACCGAACGACCCGCCGCATAGAACTGCTGAGTGCTCTGCACCCGCCTGGCCGCGCGGTAGGTAACGTACATGGTGAGCATGATGATCGCGCCAAAAACCCCGAAGGTCATGGGCTTGAACCGGTCATCCACCGCCCCGCCCTCGGCAAAGGCCTGGGTCCATCCGGCCAGCAGCACGAGGGCCGCCAATATACGCTGCCCAATCATGCCGCCCTCCCCTTCATTCCCGCTGCGTTTTTAACGATGTCTGCCGTCATCGGGTCGAAGACCCGGTTTGCCGTGCGCGCGTAATAGTAGGCAATGCCCCAGGCCACGATGAACTCGGAGAGTGCGAACAAAATACCGACGTTGACGGGCCCCCACACTTTGATCTTGAACAGGTCTGGTGTGTAAGCCGCGCCGACGGGCAACAGGAAGTAGTAGACGATCGACAAGACCATCAGCGTCCAGAGGACACTGGTCTTTCTCTTGTGCAGTGCCTGAAAACGCGGATCCGCGTCTATGGCAACCCAGTTCATGGGCTGTTGCGACATGTTCTCCCCTCCTGACTGTTTGTTATTGCGAGCGAGTCTGTGCCCTCGTTTCCCCTCACCGCCATCGAGACGGGCGAGAGGCGGAATGCACTGCAAATACGCCACAGCGGCCCTGGCTCTGCCGCCCGAGGATAGTCCGGGGACCGGGAAAAGTCAAAATTCTGCAACCGAGCGCATCCATAAAGAAGGCCCCGCCAACTGCGCGGGGCCTTCGGGCGCTGTGTTCGGGGTCCACTACCGTGGCGTTGGACCCCGAGTAGGGCTCTACATGTCCATGTCGCCCATGCCACCCATGCCGCCGCCACCGCCGTGCTTGTGGCCATCGTCCTTGGGAAGCTCAGCCACCATGGCATCGGTGGTCAGGATCAGGCCGGCCACGGAAGCCGCATTCTGCAGGGCGCAGCGCGTCACCTTGGTGGGGTCCAGCACGCCCATTTCCACCATGTCGCCATATTGACCGGTAGCGGCGTTGTAACCGAAGTTACCCTGGCCTTCCTGGACGCGGTTCAGAACCACTGAAGGCTCGTCACCGGCGTTCGCGACGATCATACGCAGGGGCTCTTCCAGAGCACGCACGACGATCTTGATTCCCGCGTCTTGGTCATGGTTGTCACCCTTGAGGGTAGCCAGACCGGCACGGGCGCGGATGAAGGCCACACCACCACCGGCGACGATCCCTTCCTCCACGGCAGCGCGGGTGGCGTGCAGCGCATCTTCCACGCGAGCCTTCTTCTCTTTCATTTCCACTTCGGTGGCCGCACCGACCTTGATCACCGCCACGCCGCCGGCCAGCTTGGCAACGCGTTCCTGCAGCTTTTCGCGGTCGTAGTCGCTGGTGGACTCGTCGATCTGCTTGCGGATGTTGGCCACCCGGGCTTGGATGCCGGCGGGGTCACCAGCGCCGTCGATGATCGTGGTGTCTTCCTTGGCCACTTCGATACGCTTGGCCTGGCCCAGGTCGGTCAGGGAAGCTTTCTCGAGCGACAGGCCGATCTCTTCGGCGATGACATTGCCGCCGGTGAGGATGGCGATGTCTTCCAACATGGCCTTGCGACGGTCACCGAAGCCAGGGGCCTTGACGGCACAAGTCTTCAGAATGCCGCGGATGTTGTTCACCACCAAGGTGGCCAGCGCCTCGCCGTCGATGTCCTCAGCGATGATGAGCAGGGGACGGCCCAACTTGGCTACCTGCTCCAGGATCGGCAGCAGGTCACGAATGTTGGAGACCTTTTTATCGTGCAGAAGGACGAAGGGGTTCTCCAGAATGGCGATCTGGCGCTCCGGGGTGTTGATGAAGTAGGGCGACAGGTAGCCACGATCGAACTGCATACCTTCGACGACTTCCAACTCGTTGCTGAGGCCACGACCGTCTTCGACGGTGATGACGCCTTCCTTACCGACCTTCTCCATGGCGTCGGCGATGATCTGGCCCACGTCAGAGTCGGCGTTGGCGGAGATGGAACCCACCTGGGCGATCTCCTTGGCGGTCGTGCAGGGCTTGGACAGCTTCTTCAGCTCTTCCACGGTGGACAGGACGGCCTTGTCGATGCCGCGCTTCAGGTCCATGGGGTTCATGCCGGCGGCGACGAACTTCATGCCTTCCTGCACGATCGCCTGAGCCAGCACGGTGGCGGTGGTAGTGCCGTCGCCGGCCACATCCGAGGTCTTGCTGGCCACCTCTTTGACCATCTGCGCGCCCATGTTCTCGAACCTGTCCTTCAGTTCGATTTCTTTCGCCACGGACACACCGTCCTTGGTGATCGTGGGGGCGCCGAAGGAGCGCTCCAAAACGACGTTGCGACCCTTCGGGCCTAGGGTGACCTTCACTGCGTCGGCGAGCACGTTCACGCCGGCGACGATACGATTACGGGCGGAATCATGAAACTTGACTTCTTTGGCTGCCATCGAAAATCTCCTTGATCTTTAGGGGGCGAAGCAATCCATCAGCGGGTGCAAGGGCGCCCTTTAGGCGGATTCGAGCACGCCCATGATGTCGTCTTCGCGCATCACCAGTAGTTCCACGCCATCGACTTTCACGGTCTGCCCGGAGTACTTGCCGAACAGCACCTTGTCGCCAACCTTGACGTCCACCGGACGCGTCTTGCCGTCCTCGAGGATCTTTCCGTTTCCCACGGCTAGCACCTCGCCGGTATCGGGCTTCTCGGCGGCCGTATCCGGAATCACGATTCCAGAGGCCGTCTTGCGCTCCTCTTCCAGGCGTTTGACGACGACCCGATCGTGCAGGGGGCGGATTCTCATGTGTCGTTTCTCCTCGGTACAGACTCTGTCGGTTAACAGGATCGAAATTATCTGTCAGCACTCATTGCCAACGAGTGCTAATAATAGCGACGAACGCGACAGTTTTCAAGGGGGCGTGGCTAAACGTGCGCAGGGCCAGCGGGCGCCGCCCTAGCCACCTCCCACCTTGGACGGACTTCGCCAAGCCAGGGGTTTCAGCCATTTTAGTAGCAGTGAGCGCTTACACATTAGGCGCTTTTGGGTGGCTACATTAATGGACCGCACTCATTTGGTATGCCGCCAGCGGAGGCCGAAGGCGTCCTGTCCGGTAGACTGCGCACCTAACCCAGGAGCCCGCTCCATGGAAACATCGTCTCGTCGCCCTCGCCTGCGCTGCACGCGCTGGCCGACCATCTTGCTGCTGCTCGCCCTGTCGCCCTGCGCCTCGGCCCAGGACAAGCCCGGCGCGGCCGGCCTGGCGGAGCAGTTGGTGAACAATTTCCGTGCGCTAATCCTTCTGCACGAAGCGCACCCGCACAAGCTATCGCGGCAGGATTCCGCCCTGGGACAGCATTTGTTCCACCAGAATCGGATGCTGGCGGCGGCGCTGGTGGAACTGGCCACGGGCAGCCCTGCGTCCTGCTCGGAGTTGCTGCAGAAAGCCGCAGACGAGCCCCTGTGGAAGGACGTGGACCGGCTCGCGCTGGGTGGCACCGTGAGCGAACTCGCCCTGCGCCTGCCACCGGGGAACCCCTGCGCCCAGGGCGTAGACCAGGCCCGCCGGCAGTTAAGCACGGTGCGGGCGCACTATGACCGTGAGTTCACCGCCTCGCTGGGGGCGAGCCATGGCGCGGCGCCACCGCGGCCCGAGTGGTCTGCCTACCTCGCTTTCCTGCGTTCGCTGCCGACCCGCCCGGCCCAACCCTTGCCTGAGCCGCCGTCCCCCATTGACGATCCAGCCCTGCGCGAACTCGCTGGCGAGGGGGAGCGCGATGAGTGGACGCACGCCGACCTGCCGCACCTGCGCCTGCTGCTCACCTTCGACGACGGCCCCCACCCGCTTCACACCCCCCGCGTGCTCGACATCCTCAAGCGCTACGGCATCAAGGCCGTATTCTTTCAGGTCGGCCAGAATCTGGGCACGCTCGGCGCTGACGGGACGCCCGCCTTGCGGGAACCGAGCCTCGTGCGCCGCATGCTCGATGAAGGGCACGTGATTGCCAATCACACCTACACGCACGCCCTACTCCCGCACCTGGACGAAGTGCGGCTCAGTGACGAAATCGACCGCACGGAGGCGCTCCTGGTGGCAGCCGCAGGCGACCGGCCGGGGCACGGCGCGCTGTTTCGCCCCCCGTACGGAGCGCGCAACGACCTGGTACTCGCAGAAGTCACCGCCCGCGGGTTGCGCTCTGTGCTGTGGAACATCGACTCCCGAGACTGGGCTGACCCGATCCCTCGGTCCATCGTGACCCGGGTCGTGGAGGAAGCGCTCCACGAAGGCCGCGGTATCGTGTTGCTGCATGACATACATCCGCGTACGGTCGAGGCGCTACCGATTCTGCTCGACGAACTCCTGCGCCGGGGCTTCCGCTTCGCACGCTACGCGGAAGGTCGCCTGGTCAATGACTGACTAGGGCGGCGGAGCATCTCCTATCGGTCGATAAGCACGGGTGTATGCTGAGAATCCGTCGCCTTGGCGCAGACCGAGCGCAAACTCGCACCCATGACCAGAAAGGCACTCTCCCTTAGGACGCATCTACTGCTAAGTGCGCTCGTGGTGTCGCTGATGGTGGCACTGGTGGCAGCCTACGCCGTCTACGAGCAGCGCTCTTCGGTGACGGCCCTGGTCATGGCCGAGGCAGCAGATCTCGCCAGCGCCCTTGCCTACCATGCGCCCGACGATGCGCACGAGGCCGCCCAGCTCGCCGCCTACGTGCGGCGCACCGCCGCCCTCTTCGGGCGGGACATGGTTTTCTTGGACACGCGCAAGCGCGGCGTCGCGGACGCTGACCCGGCGCAGGTGGGTCAAGTCTATCGCCATGACCTCAACAACGAGGTGGCACTCACGCTGCAAGATGGCCGGGCGCGCTATTTCACGGCGCGCAGCGCACGGTTTCCCTCCGGCGTCCAACAGGTGGTCGTGGCTTGGCGCCAGCGGCAGGCTGGGGACAACGGGCCCATCGTCGGTGCCCTGATCATGGAGTACACGCCGAAGCACACCGAACTCGAACAGGTCGTGCGCTCGGAGTCCTATCTGATTATCCCCCTGGCGGTAGCCTGCATTGGTGTGGCGCTCCTGGCCAGTCTGACCGTCGCCGCGCGCATAAGCCAGCCGATCTCCCGGCTGCGCGACGCGGCGGCTGCCATCGCCGCCGGACAATTCGAGGCACGCGTGGAGCGGGCGGGCCCCCAGGAAGTTGCTTCCCTCGGCCAAGCCTTCAACGGCATGGCCACGGAGCTCATGCGCTACCGCGATGCGCTGACCGCACGTGGGCGGGACTTGGAGGCCGCCATCGGGGAACGCACGGCCGAGCTCAATCACGCCAATGACGAGTTGCGCCAGCGGGCGACCGAGTTGGCCAAGCACAACGAGGAAATGACGGTATTGAGCCGCATCAACGAATTCCTCCAGGCCAGCGACAACGAATCGGAGGCCTACGTCGTGCTGTCGCAGACGACAGCCCAGCTATTCCCCGGCGACTCGGGCGCGTTCTACGTACTCAGTGCCTCGCGAAACGTCCTCGACCGCGTGTCTCAATGGGGCGCCGTGCCCGCGCAAGCGGTGGAATTCGCGCCCAGCGAATGCTGGGCCCTTCGCCGCGGCAAAGCGCATCTGGTCGTCGGCTCGGAGCCGCGTTGCAACCACGTTGGTGCGGACACCGCACGCTATCTGTGCGTGCCTCTGCTCGCGCATGGGGAAACGCTGGGAGTCCTGCACATCGTCGACGGAAGCACAGGCCGGCCATCGGGCGAGGAATTCCGGCTCGCGCGCAACCTAGCCGAGAGCGTGAGCCTGGCCGTCGCCAACCTGCGGCTTCGCGATGCTATGCGCAACCTCTCCATGCGCGACTCGCTAACCGGCTTGTATAACCGACGCTATGTGGAGGAGGCACTGCCCCAGGAGTTCCACCGGGCGAAGCGGCAGGGCTCGAAGGTCGCCGTTATCATGATCGACCTGGACCACTTCAAAGGCTTCAATGACCGCTTTGGGCACGACGCGGGCGATGCCGTGCTGCGTGAACTCGGCCAGTTCCTGCGCCGCCAGGTGCGCGAGAGTGACGTCGCCTGCCGTTACGGTGGGGAGGAGTTCATGATGATCCTCGGCGGCACGAGCCTGGAAGGCGCTCGCGTGCGCGCCGAAGAACTCTGCGCCGGAGCCCAGCGCCTGGAAGTGGTGCACGACCAAGTGGTGCTGGGGCCGGTGACCCTGTCCCTTGGCGTGGCGATATTTCCGGACCAGGGCGCCGACCCGAAAAGCGTCATCAAAGCAGCCGACACCGCCCTCTACCGTGCCAAGCGCGCGGGGCGAGACCGTGTGGAGGTCTATGCACCGCCCCCCCCGGCGCCGCCCAGCGACGCCCAGACCCAGCCAAGCTAGCCCTGGCAAATCAGTGCAAATCCCGCAAAGCTGGCCTACCCAGCCTGTAGACGGTGCGCCGGTCGCCGCCAGAGGCTGGCGGGATGGTGGCCAGCGGACAGGGCGACGGTCGGCGCCCATTGGCTCCCAGTGTGTCGTCGTCCCGGTAGGGCCCCCAGATGCCACCGTGCACCGGGCGAAACATCCACAACAGGTAGCCGCGGCGCGCGCCCAGCCCAAGCAGTTCCTCGGCATCGGGGGCGTCGGCCAGCACCGCGGGCCTCCCCTCAGGTCCGAGGTTGACAGCCGCACCGAAGGCACGCAGGCAATCGAGGGCTTCGCGGCCGTCGGCACCAGGCCGCACGCAGGCCAAACGCTCGGCGCGGGCCACATCCCAGGCGCCCAACTGCCACCCGGCTTCCAGGGCCGCGCGGTCCACCGACTCCAGGTGGCTCCACCGCTCGTTCAGCTGCAAGGCCGAACTGGGAACGGAGCGCCAAGCGACGGACCGCGCTTGGGGCAGGTCCGCGAGCCGCTCTTGCACGAATGCGTGCCAGTGCAGGGTGAGTATCAAGGGAGTGTCCGAACAAGGCACCGCGGTCAGGGTCACGGCAAACAGGGGCAATCCCGTGGCTGATACCTGCTCTTCGATCCGTTCGATGATGTCCATCAAAACCCTCCAATCGTGAACGCGGGCCCGCTCAAACTCTTGCGGCGCATATTCTGTGCCAGGGCCGACGCGCAGCAACATCTGCATGTCCTCTGCCCGACACGGCGCGCGCCCACCGTGCGGCCGCACGCCGACGGTGCCGGTGCCGGTGCCGGTGCCGGTGCCGGTGCCGGTGCCTGATTTATCATGATGCGGGTGATGCGAAGCGCAACCTCATCGTTGGCACGACGGCTCGTGCCCCTCCTGTTTCTGCCGGCGGGCGCGCTCGCGCAACCCTTGCCCCCCGAGGTGGTCCAGGCACTGGCGACGAGTGGCCTGCCCGAGTCCGCTCTGTCGGTCTATGTCCAGGTCCTGGGCAGCCCACAGCCGCTCCTCGCGATCAACGCCGATTTGGCCGCACAGCCCGCGTCCACCATGAAGCTCCTCACCGCCGCGGCCGCCCTGGAACTCCACGGTCCCACACGGACCTGGCGCACGGAGGCCTACCTGAGCGCGCCACTGCGGGAGGGCATCCTCGAGGGCGACCTTCTGTTAAAGGGTTACGGCGATCCGGGACTTACGCTTGAGCGGTTCTGGCTACTGCTGCGCGACCTGCGCGCCCGCGGCCTTCGAGACATCCGCGGCGACCTGGTGCTGGACCGCACCTACTTCGCGCCCCCACCCCTCGACGCGGCGAGTTTCGACGGCGAACCAGGGCGCCCCTATAACGTGGGTCCCGATGCGCTGCTGGTGAACTTCAAATCGGTGCGCCTGCGCTTTCTGCCGGATGCTCGGCGCGACCGGGTCGAGATCCTGGCCGAGCCTCAGCTAGCCGGTGTCAGCGTGGTGAACGAGCTCGCCCTCGGAGCGGGTGAGTGCGGCAGTTGGCCGGAGCGTCCGGTGGCGGCGGGGCCCGTACTGACCTTCCGCGGCATCTTCCCGCTGGCCTGCGGAGAAAAGTCCCGCGGCTTCAGCGTTCTGGAACCGGACGCCTACCTCGAGGCGCTCTTCCGCCTGCTTTGGGGCGAACTCGGCGGCAGCTTTACCGGTCGCGCGCGCTCTGGCGAGGTCCGGGGAGCGGTGCCGTTCCTGCAACAGGAGTCTGCGTCGCTGGGCGAACTGCTACGCGACATGAACAAGTTCAGCAACAACGTCATGGCGCGAAACTTGTTCCTCAGCCTCGCGGCCACGGGACAAGCGCCACCGCTGTCGCTCGAGGGCGCCGCCGCCGCCGTGCGGGACTGGCTGCGGCGCAGCCGGCTCGACTTCCCGGAGCTGGTCCTAGATAACGGGTCAGGGCTGTCGCGCACGGAGCGCATATCGGCTCGCCATCTGGGGCAATTGCTCTTGCATATGCAGGCTAGCCCTTGGCGGGCAGAATTCGTCGCATCGCTGCCCATTTCCGGCATGGACGGCACCTTACTGCGGCGTCTCACTGACGCCCCGGCACTGGGCCGGGCACACCTCAAGACGGGCTCATTGGAAGGCGTGCGGGCTACCGCGGGCTACCTGATCGACGTCCAGGGCCGTACGCTCGTCGTGGTGATCCTGGTGAACCACCCGCAGGCAGCCGCGTCGATCACCGCCCAGGATGCACTGCTGCAGTATCTTGCGGCCAGGGGTGCGCGGGCGGGCTGTTGCCGTCGTCCAGGCGCCGGCGAGCCCTGAGTCAGCCCTCACGTATAATCGGTGCTGGCGAGATTCTTGCAAGCCCACGGTTCCGTTGTCACTACACCATCGGTACATTCATCCCCGTGAACTCAAACCTCGATGTGGTAGTTCTTGCCGCCGGCAAGGGCACGCGCATGGCCTCAGAGCGCCCCAAGGTGCTGCACCTACTGGCCGGCCGCCCGTTACTGGCGCACGTGATCGACCGGGCCCGCGCCCTCGGGGCGGCGCAAACTCTGGTGGTTTATGGTCACGGTGGCGAGGCCGTGCCGGGTGCTTTCCCCGCCCCTGACGTGGCCTTCGTTCTGCAAGACCCACAGCAGGGCACCGGCCATGCGGTCCAGCAGGCGGTGCCACACCTCCAAGCTGGCGGTCGCACACTGGTGCTTTATGGCGACGTGCCCTTGCTGCCGCTCGACGCCCTGCAAGCCCTACGCGAAGCCGGCCCGTGCCTTTGCCTGCTCACGGCAGAACTGGAAAACCCCGACGGCTATGGCCGGATCGAGCGGGACGCCCGGGGCGAGATCTTCCGTATCGTGGAGGAGCGCGATGCCAACGACGCGCAGCGGCGCATCCGCGAGGTGAACACCGGCATCCTGTGCGCCCCGACGGACGCGCTGGTAGGCTGGCTGGACAAACTTCGCCCGAACAATAGCCAGCGCGAGTACTACCTAACCGACGTGGTAGGGCTCGCCGTTGCGGAAGGCATTCCGGTTCGCTCCGTGCGCGTCAGCGACGCCTGGCGGGGCTTCGGGGTGAACACGCGGGCGCAACTCGCCGACATGGAACGGCGCCTGCAGCGGGAACAAGCCGAAGACCTTATGGCGCGCGGTATGTCACTGGCCGATCCGGAGCGCTTAGACCTTCGCGGCGAACTGGAATGCGAGCGCGATGTATTCGTCGACGTGGGTTGCATTTTTGAGGGCAAGGTCCTCCTCAAGGCCGGGGTGACCGTGGGGGCTTACTGCGTGCTGCGCAATACGGTCGTGGAGCGTGACACGGTGATTGCACCCTTCAGCCACATCGACGGCGCAGAGATTGGCCCGGAGTGCCGTGTCGGCCCCTACGCGCGGCTGCGTCCGGGCACCCGACTGGGCCCTCACGCGCACGTGGGGAACTTCGTGGAAACCAAGAACGCCAGCCTGGCAGAGGGCGCCAAGGCCAATCACCTGAGCTATCTGGGCGATGCCACCATCGGCCGCGGGGTAAACGTAGGCGCCGGTACGATCACCTGCAACTACGATGGCGTGAACAAAAGCCTCACGGTGATCGAGGACGGAGCATTCATCGGTTCCAACACCTCGCTCGTAGCCCCGGTTCGCGTCGGACGTGACGCGACGATCGGGGCGGGAAGCACGATCACGCAGGACGCGCCCGCGGGCGAGCTCACCGTCGCCCGCGCCCGACAGATCACCATCGCGGGCTGGGAACGCCCACGCAAACAGGCGCCGGGCAAGAGCTGAACGCCCGCGCCGCCATCCTGAGGAATTAGCTCCATGTGTGGAATCGTTGGCGCCGTAGCGCGGCGGGACGTGGTCCCGGTTCTCCTCGAAGGCCTGCGCAAACTCGAGTACCGCGGCTATGATTCCGCCGGCTTGGCCGTGCTCAACGGCGGCCTGCAGCGCCTGCGCGCCGTCGGGCGCGTCGCCGCCTTGGCCGACCGGGTGCAAAACAACGGGCTCACTGGCCTGGTGGGGATCGCTCACACGCGGTGGGCTACTCACGGTGTGCCCAGCGAACGCAACGCGCACCCGCACGTGAGCGATGACGGGCTGGCGGTGGTGCACAACGGCATCATCGAAAACCATGAGGCCATGCGCCGGGAACTGGGCGCACTGGGCTACACCTTCGTCTCCGACACCGATACCGAGGTGGTGGCGCACCTGATCCACCACCACCGCCGTCAGGGGCTCGAACTGCTGGAAGCAACCCACCGTGCCGTGTCCCGCTTGGTAGGCGCTTATGCGATTGCGGTTGTGGACGAGCGCCAGCCCGACCGCCTGGTGGTGGCGCGCCGAGGCGCCCCCCTGCTCCTGGGGCTAGGCGAGGGCGAGAATTTTGCGGCGTCCGACGCCTCCGCACTGCTGCAGGTAACCCGGAAGATGGTCTATCTGGAAGAGGGCGACGTGGCCGAACTAACGCTTGAGGCCACCCGCATCCTGGACGCCTCCGGCGCTGCTGTCACGCGACCGTTGCACGAGAGTGGGCTGAGCGCCGATGCGGTCGAACTGGGCCCTTACCGCCACTTCATGCAGAAGGAGATCTTCGAGCAGCCCGGGGCCGTCGCCAACACACTGGAGATGGTGGCGAACGCCAGTTCCATCATCCCGGAGCTGTTCGGCGCTGACGCCGCAACGGTCTTCCAGGGGGTCGACGCCGTCACCATATTGGCCTGCGGCACGAGTAACCACGCCGGCATGGTAGCGCGTTACTGGATCGAGGCCATCGCCGGTCTGCCCTGCAGCGTGGAAATCGCCAGCGAATTCCGCTACCGCGACAGCGTTCCCAACCCTAACGCCCTGATCATCGGGATCTCCCAGTCCGGGGAGACGGCGGACACCATCGCCGCCCTGGAGCACGCCCAAGGCCTGGGGCAGCGGCGCACGCTCGCTCTGTGCAACGTGGCCGAGAGTGCCATCATCCGCCTCTGTCGCCTGCGCTTCCTCACCCGGGCCGGCCCCGAGATCGGCGTGGCCTCCACCAAGGCCTTCACCACACAGTTGGCGGCGCTCTTCCTGCTCACTCTGGTACTGGCCAAGCAACGCGGGCGGCTGAGCCCGGGAACCGAGGGGGAACACCTCACGGCGCTGCGCCACCTGCCCAGTGCGCTGGAGCATGTGTTGGCCGTGGAACCCCAGATCGAGGAGTGGGCGAAGGCCTTTGCCGGAAAGCGGCACGCCCTCTTTCTCGGTCGCGGCATGCACTATCCCATTGCACTGGAGGGCGCGCTTAAGCTCAAGGAGATCACCTATATCCACGCGGAGGCCTACGCCGCGGGAGAACTCAAGCACGGCCCCTTGGCCTTGGTGGATGAGGACATGCCCGTAGTGGCCATTGCACCCAACGACGCCCTCGTGGAAAAGCTGAAATCGAACCTCCAGGAGGTGCGCGCGCGCGGGGGCGAACTCTTCGTGGTGGCCGATGCCGACACCGCTTTCACCGGCTCGGACGCTGTCCACGTGATCCGACTACCCGAAAACCGCGGCGCCTTGAGTCCCATCCTGCATGTGGTGGCACTCCAGCTGCTGGCCTACCACACGGCCCTGGTCCGGGGCACCGACGTGGACAAGCCCCGGAACCTCGCCAAGTCCGTGACCGTGGAGTAAGTTGGGAGTGGGCGTGCCTTCAGATGCTCGCCCGCTGTCAATCAAGCGACCCGCGCTGAAGGCCGTCCATCACCTTTGCCGTTAGTAGCCGTCGCCGCGGAGGGTTCCCGATTTGCGATAGACGCTCACGGAGCGCGTTGGTGCGGACTTTGCCGGATAGCTCCATTATGGGAGAGCCTGTTGAGCTCAAATCATGTCGATATCAAATCTGATTGGCGCGGGCTTGAACCCAGCGCCGCCGAGATGCTAGCGGCTTTGTGAAAGGGCCCAAGAAAGTCATTACCCTCCTTAGTTCCCCTATGTGAGGATAATGACCTTCTTTTCGTCACCCATTTCCCACCAGGTCCACGTCCTACGCATTCCACAGCGCTAACCGCCTGCTGCTCGCGTGCGACTGCCCGGTGACAAGTGTGAGCGGCAGAAGGAAATGGCTCGCCAGCGAGGCACCGGCGTACACCGACTCATGGGCGAGATGCCGACACCTCTGCTTGCCGAGTTCGACGCCAGGGCACCATTCCGCCTCCGCGGGGAGCGTGGTCGTGGCCAGACGCGCGGGCTGAATCTGCCTCAAAAGGCGAAAGGGGCGACGTAACGGAGGCTAGTGTTACCGTTCGCCAGCCGTTGCGGGTCGGGCAGTCGGTCTCTCCCGGCAAGGTGGAGGTGAGTTGAAGTCGCAGGGCCTGCTTTCTGCGGGACGCGGCGAGCCAAAGGTCGGCCGAAGCGCCTCCGGCACACGCGGGAAGTTCTCACACAACCCACGCCAGACGAGCCCGACCTATGAACCGGATGGTGGGCAGCATCACCTTGCTTCCCGCAGCACATCTCCAACTGGGCGCTGGACCCGGAGCGGCGCCGCCCGACGGCCTGTCCTCGCTGTAGCTCCCGGTCTCGGCGAGATCCTGCTCTGCCGTATCGGTTATGTCGAAGTCCCCTATTCCCCCCGGCCGCGACATCGGAGAGCCCTTGGTCGATATCAGCCTTCCAGGCCGTCGCTTTCTGGAACTGGATTTCGCGCCGCGTCTTCACCTCCCGCAGCGCATCGCGCACCACCTCGCCACCCAAGGTTGGTCCGGAGCTTATGTTCTTGTTTTTTCGGCACCCAATCCTAGGCGATCCTAGCCTGGTGGCTATCCGGGCGACTACCCCTGTCGTGCTTCGCAACAAGAGCTGGGGGGAGACGTAACCAGGGATTCATCGACTTGTCATAGGGCAAGAGCACACTTGGCTCGGTGCTGGTGCGTCCCATTAGGAGGAGCTGCAGACATGGCAACATACGTCTCTGGACGCCCGCGTCCATCTCAGGCCACCGGCTTTGCGCTCCATGCGGACCCGGGCACCGCACACCGGGATCTGCGCTACCGCGAACTGCCCCCGCCCACGGGCGAGGCCCCCTTCCATCTGGATCTGGAGACGGTGCTCCCCGCCGCCACGATCGAGGGCATCAAGCGGGCGGGTAAGCTGACGTTCCATGTCAACGGCGACATGGGAGGGATCCGAGATAGCGTGCCCCAAACCCTGGTAGCGAAGGGGATGGAGTCGGACTTTGCGCCGAACCCAGCGCCGGGTGCAAACCCTTCGTTTCTCTACGTCCTCGGCGACTGCGTCTACTTCAACGGCGAGGTGAAGGAGTACTACGCTCAGTTCTACCAGCCCTACGAGTTCTATCCCGCGCCGATCTTCGCGGTTCCCGGCAACCACGATGGCGAGAATCTTCCCGACGAAGACACGCTACAGGGCTTCATGCGCAACTTCTGTGCGGCGAAGCCGGTGGTCATGCCGGAGGCAGGCGACTCCGGTCGCACGGCGATGGTCCAACCCAACGTTTACTGGGTCCTTGACACGCCTTTCGCCAGCTTCCTCGGGCTCTACAGTAACGTCCCCGAGGGCGGGGCCATCCGACAAGATCAGCAGGATTGGTTGGTAGGACAGTTGAAGGAACTGACAACGGAGCGCCCCGTGCTCCTGTGCCTGCATCACCCGGTCTATTCCGCCGACGATCACCATTCCGGCAGCACCCACATGAAGGAGATACTGGACGAGGCCTTCTCCAAGGCCAAGCGCACGCCCGAGTTGATCCTCGCCGGCCATGTTCACAACTATCAGCGCCTGACCCGCCCGCTCCCCGCGGGAAAACAACTGCCCTACCTCGTCGCAGGCGCCGGGGGATACCACAACCTCCATCACGTGAAGAAGGTGGACGGTGAATCGATGGTGCCGCCCGTGGTCTTCGACGCTACGGACGGCGACGCCGTCACCCTGGAACGTTACTGCGACGACCACCACGGCTTTCTTCGCCTGGAGGTGGACCAAGAGCTCATCGTGGGTCGCTACTACAGCGTGCCACGTCCGCAGGACTCCTACTCCAAGCCCTCCAAGCTGCAGGACTATTTCGAGTTCGACTGGCGCAACCGCAAGTACCGGCCCAACACCCTGGGCTAGACCCTACGCCCGACCGCCATCGGCTGCCTCACGCCCCCCCCCGATCGGTGTGTCGGCAGTTCCATCCGGCAGCGCACCGGCACGGCGAGTTCCCGGGCGGAGGCCACCGCCTCGGTACGCCAGCCCATGCCGCTGCGCTCAGCGTCGTGGCGCCTGTTCGGGCAAAGCTCAATAGGTCGATGGGCGCGATCGTTTGATGGTCCTCGGCGCGACTCCAGGGGTCGCCGCTAGGGCCCGGGTCGCGCAGGCCCTCCAGCGCCAGGGCCGCCTTCAGTGCCTCCGCGCCGCCCGCTTCCTGGACTGCACGGGCCACCCGTTCGATCAAGCGCCAGGCGGACAAATAGTCGAGCTTAGACACGGTGTGCAGCCGCAATCCTGAGTCCAGGAGGCGCTTCTCCCAAAC
Organism: Betaproteobacteria bacterium; assembly: GCA_025356655.1. Taxonomy (GTDB): domain Bacteria; phylum Pseudomonadota; class Gammaproteobacteria; order Burkholderiales; family SHXO01; genus SHXO01. The sequence continues at coordinate 18,312 of JANXRW010000001.1, forward strand.
GGGGTTGGCGGTGTTGATGTTCCGGGCGTGCCCATGCAGGCCGCCAGGAGGGTGAAGTAGGTGGCGGGGAGTGCTCCAGGCCCATGCTCTCGGCCCCCGGGCGAATGGGCTCCAATACGCCTGCATTTGGGCGCCGACGGTGGGCGATGCTGGCCTAGACTACGGCGAGGGGTTTAGCGCTAGCCAGCCCTCACGATCAACCGTAAACTTAGCTCCTGGTATGCCCTGTCTCCTCCCCCCATTCTCTCGCCCGACTCGTTCATGGCCTCGTTGAACGCGGCCGCCCCCGACGCCCTGTCCGTTCTGCGCCGCACCTTCGGCCATGCGCGGTTCCGCGGCCCGCAGGAGGAGATCGTCCGTCAGGTCACCGAAGGGGGCGACGCCCTAGTCCTCATGCCCACCGGCGGCGGCAAGTCCCTGTGCTACCAGGTCCCTGCCCTGCTTCGGCCTGGCACCGGGGTCGTCGTCTCGCCGCTGATTGCCCTGATGCAGGACCAGGTTGCCGCCATGGCCCAGTTGGGGGTGCGGGTGGCCGCACTGAACTCCTCCCTGGATGCGGGGCAGGCCCGCGCTACCGAGCGCGCGCTGGTCGACGGCGAACTGGACCTGCTCTACGTCGCCCCGGAACGACTCACCACGGGGCGTTGTCTGGACCTGTTGGGGCGCTCGCGGCTTGCCCTCTTCGCCATCGACGAGGCGCATTGCGTATCCCAGTGGGGCCACGACTTTCGCCCCGAATACTTGCAACTCAGCGTGCTGCACGAGCGCTTCGCTGGTGTGCCGCGTGTCGCGCTCACGGCGACCGCAGACCCGCAGACCCGGGCGGAGATCATTTCCCGGCTCTGCTTGGAAGATGCGCGGATCTTCCTGTCCAGCTTCGATCGGCCGAACATCCGCTACACCATCGTCGACAAGCTCGAAGCCCGCGACCAGTTGCTCCAATTCATCCGCAGCGAACACCCGGACGAAGCAGGCATCGTCTACTGCCAGTCCCGGCGACGGGTCGAGGAAACGGCCGTCTGGCTCCGCTCCAAGGGCGTGCGCGCCCTGGCCTACCACGCGGGGATGGACGCCGCAGAGCGCTCGGGCAACCAGTCGCGTTTCCGCGACGAGGACGGGATCGTGATGGTAGCGACCATCGCCTTCGGAATGGGAATCGACAAGCCCGATGTGCGCTTCGTCGCGCACCTGGACCTGCCCCGCAGCATCGAGGGCTATTACCAGGAAACCGGCCGCGCGGGGCGGGACGGGGAGCCGGCTGATGCCTGGATGGCCTATGGCCTCACCGATGTGGTGCAGCAGCGCCGCTTCATCGACCAGTCCGAGGCGAGTGAAGAGTTCAAGCGCATTTCGTCCGCCAAGCTCGAGGCGCTGTTGGGCCTGTGCGAGACGGCGGGTTGCCGACGGGTACGATTACTCGAATACTTCGGCGAAGGCGCTGCAGGCTGCGGAAACTGCGATACCTGCCTGAACCCGCCGCACACCTGGGACGCCACCGAGGCGGCGCAGAAGGCCCTGTCGACCATCTACCGCACCGGCCAGCGGTTTGGCGCGGGTTACCTCATCGATGTCCTGCGTGGGCAGACTAACGAGCGGGTGGAGCGCTTGGGGCATCAGCAGTTGAAGGTCTTCGGACTGGGCGCAGACATCGACGAGCGCGCCTGGCGCGCGCTGTTCCGGCAACTCGTCGCGCTACGGCTAGCCGAGGTGGACCATGAGGCCTACGGCGCGTTGCGCCTCACCGAGGAAAGCCGGCCGGTACTGAAGGGCGAGCAACGGCTGCACCTGCGCCAAGTGGTGGACCGCGAGCGCCGCGGCACCCAGAAGCGCAGTAGCGCCACTACCGAACTGGGCCCGGGCGCCAGCGCCCGCCTGTTCCGGCTCAAGACTTGGCGCCTGGAGCAGGCGCGCGCACAGGGTGTACCCGCATACGTCATTCTGCACGACCGAACCTTGGTGGAACTTGCCCAGGAATGCCCGCAGGACAGCGCCGGCCTTGCCGCCATCGGTGGCCTGGGTGTGCGCAAGCTCGAGCGTTACGGTCCCATGCTCCTGGAACTCCTCGCGCAGTGAGGCCTACCGGCAATCCAGGCTACAATCCGGGGACCGGGCCTAAGTGCTCCTGGCAGGAAAATACCGAGTGATCCTGGCGGTGTTCAACCAGAAGGGCGGCGTGGGCAAAACCACGACCGTGCTGAACCTCGGCGCCGCGCTAGCCGCCCGCGGATTGTCCCCGCTGCTGATCGACCTCGATCCCCAGGCCCACCTGAGCCTCGCCGTGGGGGCACAGAACGCCCGCCCGGAAGACAGCACCTTCGCCCTGTTTCGCGACCCGCGCCCGCTCGCAGACCTCATTCAGGCGCGCCCGGGGTTTGACTTGATTCCAGCCGCCGCCGAACTCTCCAAGGTCGAGAGCCTCTACGGCGGCGATGCCGCTGCGGCAAGACGGCTCAGCGAGGCGCTTCGCTCGCTGGCGGTGCCCCCATCGCGGCCAGTGCTCATCGACTGCTCCCCGGTGCTCGGGGTGCTCAGCCTGAACGCGTTGTTGGCTGCGGACTGGATCCTCATTCCGCTGGGCGGGGATTTTCTCTCGATGGATAGCCTCACGCGCTTGAGCGGTGGCCTTGATGTGCTGGAAAAACGCACCGGCCGTCGCTTGGTCCGGCGTATCGTGTTTACCCGTTTCATGGCGCGTCGGCGTCTGTCGCAGGAGATCTACCGGCGGGTCGACGCCCGCTTCCCCGGCCAGCTATGCCGCACGCTGATCGCTGAGAATGTCAGCCTGGCGGAGAGCCCCATGCATGGGCGCGATGTGTTGGCGCACGCGCCCTCGAGCCAGGGCGCCGCCGATTACCGCGCGCTCCTTAGGGAACTGCTCGAAGGGGGATTCCTCGAAGCCCCGGCGCAGGCGACATCCGTCGTCTGAGGTCTATTCAGGAGATTGTCCATGACACCATCGCGATACTTTGCCACCGCACTCGCCCTCTACCTCGTCCTATCTCCCGCCGTGGGTTCAGCCAACCTGGGCCGTGAGACCGAAGCCCCGGACAACCGTCTGGAAGACGCGCGAGGGCTCATCGCCCAACAAGACTGGAAGAACGCAGCCCAGCTCCTGGAGATGCTCCTCGTCGCCAAGCCGGAGAGCGCGGACGCGCACAATTTCCTCGGATACACCTATCGGAAGATGGGCAAGCTGGAGGATGCCTTCCGCGAGTACGCCGAGGCCCTGCGGCTCGACCCACGGCATCGCTTCGCCCGTGAATACCTGGGCGAAGCTTATCTTCTGGCCGGCGATCCGGCGAAGGCGGAGCAGCAACTGGCAGAACTCGGCCGCATCTGCAGCCCGATTCCGTGCGAAGAGTACAAGGATCTCAAGCGTGCCCTGGAGGACTACCGCAAGGCCCATCCCAAACCATGACGGAGCGCTCAGAGGCGATCGTACTTAGCGGTGCGGCCCCGGGCTTTGTCCACGGGGTATTTAAGGGCGTTGAGCTCGAGCTTCTGCGCGCCAGCCTGCAGTAAATCGATGTCCAGTCGGTCCGCCAAGCGCAGCAGATAGAGCAGGACGTCGGCCATCTCCAGCGAGATGGCCTCCCGTTCCGCCTCACCGGGGGTGGGGTTCCCATCCGCGCTCCACTGAAAGTGCTCTCCCAGTTCCGCTGCTTCGATCATCACCGACAGTGCAAGGTTCCTGGGTGAGTGGAACTGTTCCCAGTCGCGCTCCTGGACGAAGCGGCGCATCCGGGCCGTGAGCTCCTCTATCGTCAACTCCGTCACGACAGTGGGTAAGCGCCCGGCGCCGCACCCTGCTTGTTGCTCTGGGCGCGCACCATCTCCACCAGCTGGTCGGCAAGCGGTAACAGTTCCGCCACGCCGCCCGCCATGGCACTCGTCGTGAGATAACGCCCCTGGACCACGAGGCTGGGGGTGGAATCGATACGATAGGCCCCGGTAGCGTCGTGCGCTCGGTCCACGGCACTGGTGGTCCGCGCGGAGCGGAACACCGTTTCGAAGCGGGTCGGGTCCACGCCCTGGGCGGTGACCCACTTCATCAATTCCCCCTCGCTCTCCAGGTTCACGTTGTCGCGGTGGAAAGCCCGAAAGACCTTGCCGTGCAGGCGACCGAGTTCGCCCATCTGCTCGAGAGCAAAGTAGGCCCGAGTGAGCGTGATCCAGCGCTGCGTGCGCAGCGCAGGTGCTCGCCGAAACACGACGTCCGGCGCTAGGTGGCCGAGCCACTCCGTCAGGAACGGCTCGAACTCGTTGCACCAGCGACAGCCGTAGTAGAAGAACTCCAGCACCTCGATCTTGGAAGGGTCCGGCAAGGGCTGCTGAGGGATCAGGCGGTAGTCCGCCTCCTCCATGGGAGCGTTGGCCGCTCGGGCCTGGGACAGGCGGAGGCCCGCCAGGGGCAGTGCGATCCCCAGGCGGAGCAGATCACGCCTGCGCGCCTTCATTTGGTATGCCCCGCCTTGCGCGCCATCTCGATCAGCCGGTCCAAGACCGTAAAAAACTGGGGGTAGTCCACTGGGCCCTGCTGCTCCCCGTGGGTCATGGAGGGCGCGGTGATGTAGCGCCCGTCCACCGCCACCGATGGCGTGCCCGTCACGCCATACTGACGCCCCATGTCCATAGAGCGCTGCAGCTTCGCGTCAATGCCGAAGGACGCATAGGCGGCCGGCAACTGGCCGATCTTTGCGGCCACCTTGGGATCCAGTCCCGTGAGGCCCTTGGCCCACTTGAGTACCGCATCGTCGCTCACGAGTTGCGCCCCATCGCGGTAGATCGAGCTGTAGACGCGCCCGTGCAACGCCTCCACGAGCCCGAGCGCCTCGAGGGAATAGTAGAGCTTGGCCACCGGCTTCCAGCTGTCGCGGAAGACCATCGGCACGAAGCGCATCTCGACGTCCTTAGGCTTGCGCTTCGTTATCCAGGCCTCCAGGTGCGACTGGAACTCGTTGCAGTGGGAACAAGCGTAGGAAAAGAACTCGGTAACTACGATCTTCTTCCCCCCATCGGTGGGCTGGGGTGGCTTGACCAGTTGGTATTCCTTGCCCTCCACGGGATCGGCTGCCATGGCCGTGGTGGCCATGAACCCCGAGCACAGCAGCAGCAGCAACCGCAGGAGTGTGAGTCTCATCGCTTCGCTCCAGATCTATTGAGGGGACTTGCGTTCCGCTGCCGGCTGGGCGACCTTGATCACCGACGAGTCGAAGTTGTTGTCCTTCAGAGTGGCCTTGACCCGTCCCAGTTCATCCAGATTGTCCAGGGGGCCCAAACGCACGCGGTACCAAACAGTCTTGTCCGCCAATTCAGCCGTCTGAATCTGCGCTTCTAGGCCGGCCAGAGCCAGCTTCGCCTTGAGATCATCCGCATCGCCCGGACTGTGGAAGGCACCGACTTGAAGGTAATAAACCTCCCGCGTGGGTCCGCCGGGCTTCCCCCCTAGATTCACGGCGGGCTGCTCGTTACCCGGCAGTATGCGGTAAAAGTCGAAGCGGGCCTTCTCGCCAACCACCGGCGCTGAGGCTGCGCCTCCCGCAGGGGCCGAGTTAGCGCTGGCGGCCGGGGCAGCAGCAGCCCGCGGTGCCGGCCGCTCGTTCTCCCACGGCTTGTCCGGCTTGCTGGGGACGGCCTCGCGAGTGGTGAAGGGACTGGGCTGGTGGTTCAGGTAGACGGCCACGCCCAGCGCGGCCCCCAGCCCCACCAGGACGCCGATCAAAATTCCCACGAGTAAGGGGTAACGACTACCGCCGTTGCTGCGCCGGGATTGGGAATCGCGGGACTGGGCCATCTACATCTTCTCCGGCGCGCTCACCCCGAGCAGGGTGAGTCCGTTGACAAGGACTTGGCGTATGGCCAGAACCAGGCTGAGACGGGCCAGACGCTCGGCCTCGTTGTCCACCAGGAACTGGGTCGTGTTGTAGTAACTATGAAATTCTGCCGCCAGATCCTTCAGATAGAAAGCGACCAAGTGCGGCGCGAGATCGCGGGCAGCATCGGCCACGACATCCGGGAAGTCGAGCAGTTGCCCGAGGAGGCGCCCCTCCTGCTCGCCCGCCAGAGCAGAGCGCTCGGCGTGCGCCAGCCCCGCGATATCGCCGCCCCATTGCGCCAGCACGCTGCACACGCGGGCATGGGCGTACTGGATGTAGTACACCGGGTTATCGTTGCTCTGCGAACGGGCAAGGTCCAGGTCAAAGTCCAGATGCTGGTCACACTTGCGCAGGACGTAGAAGAACCGTGCTGCGTCGTTGCCCACATCCTCACGTAGTTGCCGCAGCGTGACGAACTCGCCTGAGCGCGTGGACATGGACGCCTTCTTGCCATCACGATACAGCACGGCGAATTGGACCAAGGCCACCGTCAGCGCCTGCGGCTCCAAGCCCAGCGCCTGCAAGGCCGCCTTTACCCGCGGGATGTAACCGTGGTGGTCCGCGCCCCAGATATCGATGACTTGATCGAATCCGCGCGCGAGCTTGTCGGCGTGGTAGGCGATGTCGGAGGCGAAATAGGTGTACTGCCCGTTGTCGCGCTGGACCACGCGGTCCTTCTCGTCGCCGTAGGCTGTGGAGCGGAACCACAGCGCGCCCTCCTCGCGATAGAGGTGCCCGGCGGCCTCGAGCTTCGCGAGCACCGCCGCGACCGCCCCGCTGATGTGCAGGGAGCGCTCGGAGTACCAGCGGTCGAAGTGCACGCCAAACTCCTTCAGGTCCTGGCGGCAACCGGCCAGTTGCTCCTCCAGCGCGTGCGCGTGGACTAGGGCGTAGTCGCCGCCGAGCAGGGCCTTGGCGCGCTCGATCAGCGCATCGAGCCGTTGCTCGGGATCGGACTCAGCCGTGGGCTCGCCCTCGAGTACCTCCGCGGCCGTGCGCGCGAGACGCACGCCCTGAGTAGCCTGCAGGCCGCGCGCCATATCGCGAACATAATCACCCTGATAGCAGTTGGGCGGGAACACGAGCGCCTCCCCCTGGAGCTCCAGGTAGCGCAACCAGGTCGACAGTGCCAGGATGTCCATCTGGCGGCCGTAGTCGTTCACGTAGTACTCGCGCTCCACCGAATAGCCGGCAAAGCTCAACACACTGGCTAGGCTGGCCCCGTAGGCGGCGCCGCGCCCGTGTCCTACGTGCAGCGGCCCGGTCGGGTTGGCGGAGACGAATTCCACCTGCACCCGGCGCCCGGCGCCCAGTTGCAGCCGACCGTAGTCCGCACCCTGGGCGAGCACGGCGGATACCGCTTGTTGGCGCACCGCGGGGGCGAGGAAGAAGTTGATGAAACCGGCACCAGCGACTTCCGTGCGTTCGACCTGCACTGACGCCGGGAGCAGGCGGAGCAACTCCGCAGCGATGTCCCTCGGGGCCCGCTTGAGCGGGCGCGCCAGTTGCATGGCGATGCTGGAGCTAAAGTCCCCGTGTCCCGCTTGGCGAGGGCGCTCTAGCGTCACGGCCGTGGTAGCGGGCAGGCCCATCTGCCCTGCCGCCTCGCGCAGGCATGCACTCAAGTGAATGCGCAATTGTTCGACCAGTGGCTGCATGGGGTAATCCGACAAAACCGCGATTATAAGCTGGCTGGGAGACCGGGGCGTCGAGGAAGCCTGATGGCCCTCGGCCTCCGACCCGGCCGGCGGAGGTCTGCGAAGCCCTCAGACGTCTATGGGGTCCACGTCCAAGGCCCAGCGCACCTGACGCCCGGCAATACTCGCCACCAAGGGCATCCAGCGGACGAGGAAGGCGGCCAGTTCTGCGCGAGTGGCAGCCTGAACCAGTAGGTGCGCGCGCTCCCGACCCGCTACCCGCGCCACGGGCGGGGGCACTGGATCGAAAATCTCGACGGCCCGACCCAAGGCAACCCCGGCCTGCGCCGCCTGCCGCAGAATGAGCTCCAGCGAATCTCGCTGTGCCGCCTCCGCACGCAGCAGGGCCTGTTGCGTAAAGGGGGGCAACTCCGCTTCCTTGCGCTGGGCCAGTTCCCCGTCGGCGAAAGCGCGGTAGTCTTGGCGGCATACGGCCGCATACAGGGCATGATCGGGAAACTCCGTCTGGATGAGAACTTGTCCTGGGCGCGCCCCTCGGCCAGCCCGTCCGGCCACCTGGGTTAGCAGGGCAAACAGGCGCTCGCTGGCCCGGAAATCCGCGCTGAAGAGCGCACCGTCGGTATTGACCACCCCCACCAGGGTGAGCCGCGCAAAGTCGTGCCCTTTGGCCAGCATCTGGGTCCCCACGAGAATGTCGACCTCGTCCCCCTGCATGCGCCGCTGCAGGTCGACAAAGGCATGCCGGGAGCGCGTGCTGTCCCGATCGATGCGCAACACGCGTGCCTCGGGAAGCATCTGTTCCAGGGCCGACTCCAGACGCTGGGTTCCTTGCCCCGCAGGCCGCAGGTCCTGGTTACCGCAATCGGGACAACTCACCGTAACGGCTTGCTCATGACCACAGTAGTGGCATCGCAAGCGCCCCTGGCGCAGGTGCAGCACGAGGCGCGCACTGCAGCGTGGACAGGGCGCAGCCCAGCCACAGGCCGAACACAGCAGCGCGGGCGAGAAACCGCGCCGATTCACGAACACCAGGGACTGTTCGCCGCGTTCAAGACATTGCCGTAGGGCCTGCAGCAGCGGCGGCGAAAGCCCTTCCACGGGCCGCGCCGCCCGGGTGTCCACGCGCCGCACCGAGGGTAGCGCGGAGCCCGGGCGGCTGCCCAATTCCAGAAGGCGATAGCGCCCAGCGAGCGCATTGGAGTAGCTCTCCAGGGAAGGCGTGGCCGAGCCCAGAACCACCGGAACGGCCTCGCGCCGGGCCCGCCAAATGGCGAGGTCGCGCGCCGAGTAGCGCAGCCCCTCCTGCTGCTTGAAAGAGCTGTCGTGTTCCTCGTCCACGACGATAAGGCCGAGGTCCGGCAACGGCGTGAACACGGCCAGCCGTGTGCCGATGACCACCCGCGCCTCTCCCCGCTGCGCGCTGCGCCAAGCAGCGAGGCGCTCACCATCGGGCAGTGAGCTGTGTAGGCTGGCCAGGGGCATTCCGGGGAAGCGCCGCCGAAAACGGGTCTCCAACTGGGGGGTGAGGTTAATTTCTGGCACCAGGATGAGTGCGCTGCGTCCAGCAGCCACCACGCGCGCCACGAGATCGAAGTACACCTCGGTCTTGCCGCTGCCGGTTACGCCCAGCAACAAGAAAGCGCTGAAGGACCCCGCCTCGCTCGCCACGGCGTCAGCCGCTGCCTGCTGATCCGGGGTAAGCCGTGGGCCCGGTGCGGGTTCCCAGTGGGAGTGGGGTACCGGGGCGGCAACCCGCGGAACGCGGATCCGCTCGGCCAGCCCTTCGCGCACCATTGCCGCGGCAGCCGCGGCCAACCCGGCGAATTCGCTGGCCGCCACGCTCCCCCGCTCCTGGAGGAGGCTGAGTAACCGCCGGCGGGAGGCCGCGCGCGGTGCGAAGCCCTCCACCGATCGGGTTCTTCCCAACTCCGTGATGCGCAGGCCCGGCGTACTCTCCACTTGCCGCTGCCCGACCGCGCGCAAGGCCGTCGGCATGGCACCCAGCACCACCGGCCCGAGGGCGTGGTGATAGTACTGAGCGGCAAACCGCAGCAGGTCCAGCAGGGCCGCGGGCAAGGCGGGCTCGTCCTCCATGACCTGCAGCACATCACGGATGCGATCCGGCGCGACGCCCGGAGGGGCGCCTGCGCCTAAGATGATGCCGACTTTCCGGCCGCGTCCGAAGGGAACGATGACGCGCCGCCCGGCGAGCGACGCACCCGCGCCGGGAAGCCGGTAGTCGAAAAGCGTAGGCAGGGGCAGGTCCAGCGCGACCTGGACAATGTCAGCGGTCGGCGGGACTGGCGCGCGGGCGCCGGAACTCAATCCGCGAGCGGGCGGTGGTAGGCCGGGCTGAGTTCCAATACCGCCTCCACCAGCGCCGCGACATTCTCCGGGGGGGTGTGCTGGGACACCCCGTGCCCCAGATTGAAGACGTGCCCGGTGCCGTGGCCGAAATCCGCCAGGACCCGCGCAACCTGCCGCTTTACCTCCTCCGGGTTCGACAGGAGAACGGCGGGGTCCAAGTTACCCTGGAGCGCCACCTGCTGGCCCACCCGCCCCCGCGCCAGGCCCAGGTCACAGGTCCAGTCCAGCCCAAGGGCATCCGCGCCAATACTCGCCAAGCCCTCGAGCCATTGCGCACCGCCCTTGGTGAAGACCACGCGGGGTACCACTTCGCCGTCCTGCACGCGGATCAAACCGGCGAGGACCTGCTCCAAGTAAGCCAAGGAGAACTCGCGGAACGCCGGCCCAGAGAGCAGGCCACCCCAGGTGTCGAAGACCATGACCGCCTGAGCACCGGCCTGAATCTGCGCATTAAGATAGCGCGTCACGGCTTCGCAGTTGACCTGAAGTACCCGATGCAGGAGGTCGGGGCGACTGTAGAGCATGGCCCGGGTGCGCTCAAAGTTTCCACCGCCCGCGCCATCGATCATGTAGCAGGCCAGCGTGAAGGGGCTGCCGGAGAAACCGATGAGTGGCACCTCCCCGGCGAGGGCACGGCGGATTTCCGAAACCGCCTCCAGCACGTAGCCCAGGTGTTCTTGCGGATCAGGGGCCTGCAGGTCTCGGATCTCCCACTCCTCCCGCAGGGGGCGCTCGAAACGGGGCCCCTCGCCCTCGGCGAAGTACAGGCCCAAGCCCATGGCGTCGGGGATCGTCAGGATGTCCGAGAACAGGATCGCGGCATCGAGCCGGAACCGGCCAAGGGGTTGGAGCGTCACCTCGGTGGCGAGCGCCGGGCTTCGGCACAGGTCCATGAAGCCGCCAGCGCGCGCGCGCGTTTGGTTGTATTCCGGCAGGTAGCGCCCCGCCTGGCGCATCACCCACACGGGTGTGTGATCCACCGGCTGGCGCAGCAGCGCGCGCAGGAACGTGTCGTTGCGCGGCCGGGTGCTCATCAGCCAGGGCGCCGGGGATTCAGCGCGGCAGTTCCGACGTGCCCATCAGTAACTCGTCCACCGCCCGCGCACACTGCCGCCCCTCCCGAATCGCCCAAACCACGAGCGACTGTCCACGGCGCATGTCGCCTGCGGCGAAGACCCCCGGGCGCGAGGTCTGGTAGGAGACGGTATCCGCTCGCGCGTTGCCACGCGGGTCACGCTCGACGCCAAAGTGCTCCAGGAGCGATGTCACGGGCCCCAGAAAACCCATGGCGAGCAGCACGAGGTCGGCAGGGATGGCGAACTCGGAACCCGGCACTTCTTCCATACGCATCTGGCCGCCTCCCTCTCGCTGCCACTCCACGCGCGCGCCCACGAGGCGTTCCACTCGCCCGTTACTACCCTCGAAGCGCTTGGTAGTGATAGCCCAGTCACGGGAACAGCCTTCCTCATGGGAACTGGAGGTGCGAAGTTTCACCGGCCAATTGGGCCAAGTAAGGACCTTGTTCTCCTGATCCGGTGGCTGCGGCATCAGTTCAAACTGGGTTACGCTGAGCGCGCCCTGCCGATTGGACGTCCCCACACAGTCGGAGCCGGTATCGCCACCGCCGATGACCACCACATGCTTGCCCGTTGCGCGCAACTGCGACGACAGTGCGTCGCCCGCCACTAGGCGGTTCTGCAAGGGAAGGAAGTCCATGGCGTAGTGGACGCCGGCAAGCTCGCGCCCGCTGACCGGGAGGTCCCGGGGGTGTTCCGCGCCACCGGTCAGGACGACAGAATCGAACTCAGCCACCAAGTCTGCCGCCTGAACGTTGACCCCAACGTGCTGGTTCACCCGAAACTCCACACCTTCCGCCCGCATTTGCTCCAGCCGGCGGTCGATGTGGCTTTTCTCCATCTTGAAATCGGGGATGCCGTATCGCAGCAAGCCACCCACGCGGTCGTGCTTCTCGAACACCACCACCTCATGTCCAGCCCGGGCGAGTTGCTGGGCACAGGCGAGTCCGGCGGGACCGGAACCCACCACCGCCACGCGTCGGCCGGTTCGCTCAGCCGCAGGTTGAGGCACGACCCAACCCAGGTCCCAACCCTTGTCGATGATGGCATGCTCGATCGACTTGATGGCAACCGCGTCGCTGTTGATGTTCAGCGTGCAGGCCGCCTCGCAGGGAGCGGGGCAGATACGGCCGGTGAATTCCGGAAAGTTGTTGGTGGAGTGAAGCACATCGAGCGCGTGCTTCCACTGCCCGCGGTAGACCAAGTCATTCCAGTCCGGAATGATGTTGTTCACCGGACAACCGGTCTGGCAGAAGGGAATACCACAATCCATGCAGCGGGCGCCCTGTTTCGTGGCTTCCTCGTCGGGGAGATGGCCGACGAATTCGCGGTAGTGGTGCAGCCGCTCCGCCACGGGCGCCGCGGGCTCGCTCGCCCGGGCGATTTCCATGAAACCAGTGACCTTACCCATCTATTAAGCGGGCTCCAATTCCAGTCGGCCGCGCAGGCGCGCGGCCGTATCCATCAAGACGCGGCGATACTCCGTAGGCATGACCTTGACGAACTTGGCGCGGAAACCCGACCAGTCATCCAGGATCTCTCGCGCTCGCTCGCTGCCGGTGTAATGATGATGGCGGGCGATCAAGCCACGCAACTGAGACTCCTCGGCGCTACTTAGGTGATCCACTTGCACCTCGCCATGGGTGGCCAAGTCTCCTCGTTCGGCGGGATCCAGGCCGGCATCCTCCTCGGGCAGGGGTTCCAGTTCCACCATGGCCAAGTTGCAGCGCGCCTCGAAGTCCCCGTTTAGGTCGAGCACGTAGGCCACGCCGCCGCTCATGCCGGCGGCGAAGTTGCGCCCGGTGTTGCCGAGAACCACCACGGTGCCGCCGGTCATGTACTCGCAACCGTGGTCGCCCACGCCTTCCACCACCGCTGTGGCGCCGGAATTGCGCACGGCGAAGCGCTCGCCCGCGACGCCGCGGAAATAGGCCTCGCCCGAGACCGCCCCGTAGAGAACGGTGTTGCCGAGGATGATGTTCTCCTGCGGCTTGCCCCGAAATCCCGCCGGCGGCCGAATGATCACGCGCCCACCCGAGAGGCCCTTGCCCACATAGTCGTTGCCATCGCCAACGAGCTCAAGCGTGATGCCGCGCGCCAAAAAGGCGCCGAAACTCTGCCCAGCCGTCCCGTTTAGCCGGATGTGGATGGTGGCGTCGGCAAGGCCTCGATGCCCATAGCGCCTAGCCACCTCACCCGAGAGCATGGCCCCCACCGTACGGTTGGCGTTGCGGATAGGCAACTCGATGCGCACCGGCCGGTGCTCCTCGAGGGCCGGGCGGGCCATCTCCATAAGCCGGTGGTCTAGGGCACCCTGCAGGCCGTGGTCCTGGCTTTCTTGATGCCGACGCGCCACTTGAGGAGGCACGTCGGGGCGATGGAAGATACGGCTGAAATCCAGACCGCGCGCCTTCCAATGCTCCACGCCCTGGCGGGTATCGAGGAGGTCCGAGCGGCCCACGAGATCCTCGAAGCGCCGCACGCCCATAGAGGCCATGAGTTCGCGGATCTCCTGGGCGATAAAGTGAAAGAAATTGATGACGTGCTCGGGCCTGCCGGCGAACTTTCGGCGCAGTTCCGGATCCTGGGTGGCCACCCCGACGGGGCAGGTATTCAGGTGGCACTTGCGCATCATGATGCAGCCTTCCACCACCAGAGGGGCTGTAGCGAAGCCAAACTCATCAGCCCCAAGCAAGGCACCGATGACCACGTCGCGGCCCGTCTTCATCTGCCCGTCCACCTGCAGGGCAACTCGACCGCGCAGCCGGTTCAGGACCAGGGTCTGCTGAGTCTCCGAGAGCCCGAGTTCCCAGGGAGAGCCGGCGTGCTTGATGGAGGACCAAGGCGATGCCCCGGTGCCGCCATCGTGGCCAGCGATGGTCACATGGTCCGCCTTGGCCTTCGCCACGCCTGCCGCCACCGTTCCCACCCCGACCTCGGAGACCAATTTCACACTGATTGAGGCACGCGGGTTGGCGTTTTTAAGGTCGTGGATGAGCTGGGCCAAGTCCTCGATAGAGTAGATGTCGTGGTGGGGCGGTGGTGAGATAAGGCCCACCCCCGGCACGGAGAAGCGCAGTTGGGCGATGTAGGCGGAGACCTTGTGCCCTGGGAGCTGGCCACCCTCCCCGGGCTTCGCACCCTGAGAAATCTTGATTTGCAACTGGTCGGCGTTGGCGAGGTACTCCGCGGTAACGCCGAAGCGGCCTGAGGCGACCTGCTTGATGCGCGAGCGGAGGGAATCACCCGGCTCGACGGGCACCTCAGCGACAACGCTGCTGATGCGCGACTTCAGCGTCTCACCGTCCTGCAGGGGCAGGTAGCGCTGCGCATCCTCGCCACCTTCGCCCGTGTTGGACTTGCCCCCCAGCCGGTTCATGGCGATGGCGAGCGTCGTGTGCGCCTCGGTGGAGATCGACCCCAAGGACATCGCGCCGGTTGAGAAACGCTTGACGATCTCCGTCCACGGCTCCACTTCGTCAACGGGGACCGCCGCTCCGGCGGGCAGAATCTCGAAGAGTCCGCGCAGCGTCATCAGGCGCTTACCCTGGTCGTTGATCAGACGCGCGTACTCGCGGTACGTAGCATAGCTGTTGGCTCGAGTGGCATGCTGAAGCTTGGATACCGACTCCGGCGTCCACATGTGCTCCTCGCCGCGTAGGCGTAGGGCATAGTCGCCACCGGCATCGAGCATGCCGGCGAGAACGGGGTCATTGCCGAAGGCACGCAAGTGCGTGTCGATGGCTTCGCGGGCCACTTCGGGCAGGCTCACGCCTTCGATATTGCTGGCGGTTCCCGTGAAATATCGAGCCACGAACGCGCTGTTGAGCCCTACGGCCTCAAAGATCTGCGCGCCACAATAGGACTGGTAAGTGGAGATGCCCATCTTGGACATCACCTTCAGCAGCCCCTTGTCCACGGCCTTCACGAAGCGCTTCTGCGCCTCCTTGGCGGCCAAGTCACCGGGGAGCATGTAGCCCATGTGGCCCAGGGTTTCCAGAGCGAGCCAGGGGTGGATGGCTTCGGCGCCGTAGCCCGCCAACAGCGCGAAATGGTGCACCTCGCGCGCCGAGCCGGTCTCGACCACCAGCCCGGTATTGGTCCTCAGCCCGGCTCGCACCAGATGATGATGGGTGGCTGCCGTTGCAAGCAGTGCAGGAATCGCCACCCGCTCGGCGCTCACCATCCGGTCCGAGAGCACGAGGATGTTCACGCCCTCACGCACCGCCTGCTCGGCGCTCGCGCACAGAATCTCCAGGGCGCGCTCCATGCCTGCCGGGCCGTCGGCGGCCGGGCAGCAGATATCGAGCATGCGCGCGCGCAGCCGGCCACCGGTGAGTTCGTCCAGGCGCCGGATATTCTCCATCTCCTCGGCGACCAGGATCGGCTGCGCGGCCTCGAGGCGTAACGTGGGCTCCACCTCGTCAAACCCCAGGAGGTTGGGCTTCGGCCCGATGAAGGACACGAGCGACATGACCAGTTGTTCCCGAATCGGGTCGATGGGCGGGTTCGTGACCTGAGCGAAGAGCTGTTTGAAATAACTGTAGAGCGGCTTTAGCTTGTTCGAGATGACCGACAGCGGCGTGTCGGTTCCCATGGAACCGATGGCCTCTTCGCCCGACACCGCCATGGGCTGGAGTAGAAACTTCAGGTCCTCTTGGGTGTACCCGAAGGCTTGCTGCAGGTCGAGCAGGGGCCGGCCTTCCGCATGCCCGACCTTGGCCGCCGGCAACGAGGAGAGCAGGATGCGGTTGCGCTCGATGAGGCTCTGGTACGGGCGCGCGCAGGCCAGTCGCTCTTTGACTTCGCCGTCGGAAATGATGCGCCCCACTTCCAGATCCACCAGCAGCATCCGCCCCGGTTGGAGTCGCCATTTCTGGACGATGCGTTCCTCGGGGAAGCTCAACACGCCCATCTCCGAGGCCAACAGCAGGTGATCGTCGTCCGTGACCAGATACCGGGCAGGGCGCAGACCATTGCGGTCGAGCGTGGCACCGATCTGCCGACCGTCGGTGAAGGCCACGGCGGCCGGCCCGTCCCAGGGCTCCTGCAAGGCGGCGTGATACTCGTAGAAGGCCCTGCGCTGCTCATCCATCAGGGGGTTGCCGGCCCACGCTTCCGGGATCAGCAGCATCATCGCGTGCGCCAGGGAATAACCTCCGGCCACCAGCAACTCGAGCGCATTGTCAAAACAGGCGGAGTCCGACTGCCCCTCCACGATCAACGGCCACAGCTTCTCCAGGTCCTCGCCCAGCAGGGTGGAGCGCATGGCGGCGTGACGGGCGGCCATCCAGTTGATGTTGCCGCGCAGCGTATTGATTTCCCCGTTGTGGGCGATCATCCGGAACGGATGCGCCAGATCCCAGGTGGGGAAGGTGTTGGTGGAGAAACGCTGGTGCACCAGGGCCAGGGCCGAAACCAGTTCCGGGTCACGCAGATCGGCGTAATACTCGCCGACCTGATGAGCAAGGAGCATCCCCTTGTAGACGACGGTGCGTGAGGACAGCGACGGCATGTAGAAAGTGCCCCAACCTTCGGGCCGCGCGGCGCGCACCGCATGCTCGATGCGCTTGCGGATCACGAAGAGTTTCCGCTCGAAGGCGTCCTGGTCGGCCGCCCGAGGCCCGCGGGCGATGAACACCTGCCGCACGTGGGGCTCCACGGCGCGAACGCTCTCGCCCAGACCTGCGTTCTCTGTGGGCACGTCCCGCCAACCCAACACGACCTGCCCCTCCAGCCCGACGATTTCCGCCAGCAGCGCCTCGCAGCGCGCCCGCCCAGCATCGTCACGTGGCAGGAACACCATTCCCACGGCGTACTGCCCCACCGACGGAAGGGAAATTCCCAGCTTCGCCGCTTCCCGGCGCAGGAACGCGTCGGGGATCTGCAGAAGCATACCCGCCCCGTCCCCGGCCAGAGGATCGGCCCCGGTCGCCCCGCGATGCGTCAGGTTCTGGAGGATCTCCAAGCCTTGCTCGACAATGGTATGGCTCTTCCTGCCCTTGATATTGGCAATGAAGCCCACGCCACAGGCGTCGTGTTCGTTCGCCGGGTCGTAGAGACCCTGCCTGTCGGGTCGAGATGGATGGGACACTTCGCACCTCTCGTGCACGTTACGGTTGAACAAGCATTGCGGGGACTGCGCCGCAGGATCGAGATGGGCGGGGCCCTGATCCGCCACGTTCGCGGGAGGATCCGTCAAGATACCGATGCCCAACGGCCCGGGGATAGCCAGCACGCTTTCTGGCTATCCCCGGGTGTCGGGCACAGATTCTGAGTGTAACCCGGTAGCTTGACCCGCCACAAGGACAAGCGGGGGCGGGTCAGGCCGCCGACCGAAACCCCTCCAGGACGCCTTCGAGGGCGGAGCGCGGATAGTCGGCGCTCACCACCGCCTGGCCGATGCCGCGCAGGAGAATGAGTCGGATCTGGCCGTCCTCCACCTTTTTGTCCAGGCTCATCAGCTCAAGATAGCGGGCGGTGCCAAGATCGGGGGAGGCGGTGGGCAAGCCGGCCGCCTCCAGCAGTGTCCAGGTGCGCTCCACCTCCTCCCGGGACAGCCACCCCATTGCGGCCGAGAGGCGAGCCGCTGCCAGCATGCCCGCCGAGACCGCTTCGCCGTGTAGCCATTGACCAAAACCGAGCCCGGCTTCGATGGCGTGGCCGAAGGTGTGGCCGAGGTTGAGGATGGCACGCAAGCCGCCTTCGCGCTCGTCGGCGGACACGATCTGCGCCTTGATCTCGCAGCAACGGCCGACGGCATGGGCGAGAGCATCCGCATCACGGTCTAGCAGGCGTGGCATATTCTCCTCAAGCCACGCGAAGAAGTCGGGGTCCTGGATCAGGCCGTATTTGATTACCTCGGCAAGCCCGGAGCAGAACTCCCGCCGAGGCAGGCTGCGCAGCGTATCGAGATCGGCAATCACGCCCTGGGGCTGATAGAAGGCGCCGATCATGTTCTTGCCCAGAGGATGGTTGATCCCCGTCTTCCCGCCCACCGAGGAATCCACTTGGGCCAGCAGCGTGGTGGGAATCTGCACAAAGGGGACGCCGCGCAAGTAACTTGCCGCTGCGAACCCGGTGAGATCGCCCACCACGCCCCCCCCAAGCGCCAGCAGGGGCGTTCGACGGTCACAGCGCGCCGCGAGCAGGGCGTCGAAAATCCGGTTGAGGGTAGTCCAGTCCTTGTGCTTTTCGCCGTCGGGCAGCTCGATTTCCACGAGCCGGATGCCAAGGGCTTGCACTGACTCCCGCAACACGGGCAAGTAGAGCGGTCCGACCACGTCGTTGCTGATGACCGCTGCGGTGCGGGCACGCAGCAAGGGCGCTAGGCGCTCCGGATCCGACAGGAGGCCACTACCGATGAGGATGGGATAGCTGCGCTCACCGAGCGCCACGCGCACCCCCTTGAGGAGCACACTCATGCCGCTTGCTGCTCGGCCAGTTGGAGAAGCCGCTCCTCCAGACGTGCCACGAGGGTCTTCAGCGTTTGGCTACCGGTGTCGATCACCAGATGCGCCGTTTGTTCGTAGAGGGGGTCGCGCATGGTGTGTAGCTCCGTGAGGCGCCCCAGGGGGTCGGCGGTTTGTAGCAGCGGGCGATTGCGGTCCTGGCGCGTGCGAGCCCAGAGGTCGTTCACGCCGGCGCGCAGGTACACGACGGTTCCATGGGCATGCAGCACCTCGCGGTTGCATTCCCGCAGGATCGCTCCGCCACCGGTGGCAAGGACCACGTCGGGCAGCGTGCAGAGTTGGGCGAGGGCGGCGGACTCCCGGGCGCGGAAGCCCTCCTCACCCTCGAGTTCGAAGATCGTTGCGATGCGTACGCCCGTCTGGGCCTCGATCAGGTGGTCGGAGTCCTGGAAGGACTTCCCCAGCCGCTTGGCGAGCAGCCGCCCGACCGAGGTTTTGCCAGCCCCCATCATCCCCACCAGGAAGATGTTTCCCGGGAAGCCCCGCGTTGCGCCGTGCTCAGCGCTCTCCACCTGCTCCATGGACCACCTTGTGCGCTGACCGAAGCGGGATTCTAGCAGAACCCCGCCGGCCCTCAGCGCGTGAAGGTGGCCTCGCGCAGGATCTTCGGGGTGATGAAGATGAGCAGTTCCGTACGGTTGTTGCGCGAGCTCTCCTGACGGAACAGGTAGCCGAACAGGGGAATGTCTCCGAGCAGCGGAACCTTGGTCACGGAGGTGGCGGTATCTTGAGTAAAAATCCCACCGATACTGACGGTGCCGCCGTTTTCCACGAGCACTTCCGTGTTCACCTGTTTCGTGTCGATGGCGGGACCTGCGGTGGTATCCGTGCCACGGCTGTCCTTGTGCACTTCGAGCTTCATAATCACGTTGTCGTCCGGCGTAATCTGGGGCTTTACCTTAAGGCTCAGCGTGGCCTTGCGGAAGGACACGTTCGTCGCCCCGCTGCTGGTGGCCTGCTGGTACGGGATCTCCGTGCCCTGCTCGATGATGGCCTCGACGTTGTTGGCGGTGATCACGCGTGGACTGGAGATGACCTTGCCGCGTCCATCGGCCTGTAGTGCGGAGACCTCGAGGTTGACGAAGCGGGTCAGGCTGGGGTTGAAGAGCGTGATGGCGAACTGGCCCGGGTTGGCGCCGTTCAAGCCGGCAGCCGGCAGGTTCACGCTGTAGGAGTCCGGAAAGAAGCTCGTGGGATAGTTCTGAGTCTGCCCCGTCTGTACGCCCACACTCTGCGTGTTACCACCGGGCATGATGCGCACATTCCCGCCTAGCGCCGCCGCCGGATTGATGCCGCCGGCGGTGAAGCCAAGGCGCGCCCCGAGGTTCTTGGCAAAGTTGTCCTGCGCCTCCACGATGCGGGATTCCACCAGCACTTGGCGCACGGGGACATCGATCTGCTTGATCAGACCGCGGATCTCCTCGAGCTTGGAGGGCGTGTCCTGCACGAAGAGCGTATTCGTGCGCACATCCACTACCGCACTACCGCGCTTGGACAGGATTTTCTGTGCGTTGTCGGATATCAGCTTTTGCGCGAGCTCCGCCTTCTGGTAATTGAGCTGGAAGCTCTCCGTGCGCACCGGCTCGATTTCGGAGATCTGCTGCTGGGACTCCAGAGCCAGCTTCTCCTTGGTGGCCAGTTCGTCGCGCGGCGCGATCCAAATGACGTTGCCACTCTTGCGCATGTCCAGACCCTTGGCGGTCAGGATGATGTCGAGCGCCTGATCCCAGGGAACATCCTTGAGACGCAAAGTGAGATTGCCCGAGACGCTGTCGCTCGTGATGATGTTGAGACTAGTGAAGTCAGCGATGACCTGCAGGACGGCGCGCACTTCCACGTTCTGGAAGTTCAGCGACAATTTGTCCCCGGTGTAGCCCGTCTTCGCCCGGTTCGCCTGTTTCTGCTGCTCGGTGATGGGCTTGACCTCGACGATCAGGCGCGTGTCGGTCTGGTAAGCAGCCTGTTCCCAGACGCCCTTGGCCTGAATGGTCACCCGCGTCTTGTCGGGGAGGCTCTGCGCTTCCACCTGCTCCACGGGCGTGCCGAAGTCCTTGACGTCGTAGCGACGCTGCAAGGCGGCCGGCAGTTGGGCTTGCAGCAGGTCCACGATGATGGTGTGGCCCTGCTGCTTGATGTCGATGCCCGTGCCCGCGTCCGCCAAGTCGATAACCACCTGGCCCTCACCGTTACGCCCCCGCCGGAAGTCGAGCTTGCGCACCGCGTGGGGTTGCTGGGACGGCGTGGGGTCGGCGAAGTGTGTAGTGGACTCGGTGGGACCGCCCCCGGGCGCGGCCGCGGCCAGCGTGAGGAGCACCGTACTGCCATCGAGCTTGGTAGTGAACTTGGCTGGGCGCGCGAGGTTGAAGACGACCCGCGTGCGCGAGGCGCTCTGGCCGAGCCGCACGCTGCGCAGGTCGCCCTCAGCGATGTCCTGGGTGTTTTTGCCCAAGGCGTTCACGGTATTGGGAAAATCCAGCACTACCCGTGGGGGGCTGGTAAGGCTGAAGGCGGCGGGTACGGCCGCGAGCGGGGCGTGCAGTCTCAGCTTGGCGGTGACCTGCCCCCCTTCCGTGCTCACTTCGATAGCGTCGATGGAATTCTGCCCGTCCGCCAGGGCCTTGGCAGCATCCGCCGCCGCTGCCGGCGCCAGCCCGATCACGAACAGGGCACTGGCCAGGAGCAGGCCTCGCACGAGAGCGACCTTGGGATGGGTCATGTCTTTACCTCTTCCTCAATCAAATCCAGGGTTTTGCCGCGTCGGCCCCGACTGCGCGGGTATCGGCGCTGGCGCCCTGACCGAGGCCCTCCACCCGCCGATGTGACTCAAATCCGGCGAAGTCTTGGCCCACATAGTTGCCCTTGTCTACTCGCTTCCTAGCGCTGTCCACGGCCCAGATTTCGGCTGGGCCGTGGACGGGCATCATTATTTCTTGCCCTCTTCCTCGATCAGTTGCAGCGCGGTCTCCCGCTCTGCCCAGCTGCCATTGGCGTCTTCCACGAGTTCCTTGACCGTCACCTGAGACTCGGTAATGGCTTTGACTTCGCCAAAATTCTGTCCGAGGTGATTGCCTGCCGTGATCTTGTAGAGCGAGTTCTCGGGCGTCTTGATGAGCGCCCAGCGCTTCTGGGACCGTTCCAGGGTCCCCACCATCTTCAGACTCTCCAAGGGATAGCCCTCCAGAGCCTCCTTGGGACGCAGTCGATGGCGCTCGGCCTCCTGGCATGCCTTGCAGTCGGTCGGAGGCTTGGCACCGGCGGTCGAATGCGGCTGGAAGGGGTTGGGCAGATCGAAGGCGTCATATTTGATCTCCTGGACGGCCTTCATCTGTGGCAGCGGCTCCACTCGCCCGCGCATCCCTTCGCTGGATTTTTCGACGAACTGCTTGAGGTCGTCGAACTCCCCGGTCCCGCAACCAGCCAGGACCAAGCAAACGCATAAGGCAAGTCGGCGGCTCAGCATGGACTCATGACCCCTTCTTCGCGGGCGCCGCTGCGGGCTTGCTTTTATCCGCCTTCTCCTTCAGGGATCGGCGGCGCTGCTGGATCTCGTCGTCGTCCAGGTACCGGAAGGTCCGCGCCGTGCACTCCATGGCGAGCAGTCCGTCCTTGTCCAGGCTGAGCGCGATACTATTCAGCGTCACGATGCGGGGCAGTTGTGCCACGTCGCTGGCAAATGCCCCGATGTCGTGATACTTGCCCACCAATTTGATCTCGATGGGCAACTCGGCGTAGAAGTCAGACAGGATTTCCTGGGCCGCCGGTTTGAATCCCTGGAACTGCAGCCCACGTCCGAGCCCCGCCTGGTTGATGTCGGACAGCAGGGCCTCCATCTCCGACTTGTTGGGCAATTGTTTGAGCATCGCACCGAAGGACTGCTCGATATCGGCGAGCTGTTTCCGGTAGGCGTCCAAGTTGATGGCTTGGCGTTTCTTCTCCAGAAACACCCGCCGCAGGTCGCTCTCCTTGTTGCGCGACGCGTTTAGCTCGTCCCACTTGTTGGACCAGTCAAAGAACGCACCCGCGCCCACGATGAGCACGAACAGCAGCAGCAGCGCGCCGAGCTTGGGCAATACCGGCCAGTTCCCGATGTCACGGGGATTGAGCCGGCGCAATTCATCCAGGGACAGAGCCATCAGCCCTCCTTGCCCGGGGTTTTGCCCGGCGTGGGCGCGGCAGCTGGCGTTGCTGGGGCGGCCGGTTTGGGCCCATTGTTGCCCTCCGGTTTGGCGCCCGGCGTGGGCACATCCCCGCCCGCATCGTCGCCGCCGCCACGGACCAGCTTGACGTTCAGATTGAAATCGCTGAGCGTATTGTTTCCGACCTTCGCCGCCTTGATCTCCACGAGGGTGGGGCTCTTCAACCAGGGCGACGTCTCGAAGTTACGCATCAGGGTCGAAACCCGTGCGTTCGAGGTGGAATAACCCTGGACGTTGACCGTGTCCCCGGTCTGCTTCACCGCCCGCAGGTACAAGCCGTCCGGGAGTTGCCGAACCAGCTGGTCGAGCAGGCGCACCGTCTCGGTGCGGTTGGTGGCGAGCGATTCGACCACCTTCTTCCGAGACAACAGCTGCTGGGTCTGTTCCTTGAGCTTTTTGATCTCCGCGATCTGGGTGTCCAGCGTGGCGATCTGTTTCTCCAGGTACTTATTTCGGCTTTCCTGGCCGGCAATGCGCTGTTCCAGGAAGCTGTGCGCCACGGCGACGATGGCCACGGCAATGCCGCCGACGATCCCCGCCATGATCAGAAATTGTCGCCGCTGCGCCTTGCGCCGTTCCGCCCGGTGCGGCAGTAGGTTGATCGGGATCACGCGTCAAACCTCCGCATGGCGAGCCCGCAAGCCACCAGGAGGGTGGGCGCATCCTGCGCCAGCTGCCGGGCCTTAATCTTCGGCGACACGTCCATGGTGGCGAAAGGGTTCGCAATGAGGGTGTTCACCCCAGTGCGCTGGGCCACCACGTTGTCGATGTTCTCGATTGTCGCGCAGCCGCCCGACAGGAAAATGTAGTCCACTTGGTTGTAGGGCGTGGATGTGAAAAAGAACTGCAGGGCCCGGGTGACTTCCAGGGCCAAGGTGTCCATGAAAGGCTGCAGAACTTCCGGCTCGTAGCTCTCGGGTAGACCCCCGTTGCGCTTGGCTGCCTCCGCCTCCTCCGCCGACAGGTTGTACTGGCGCTGGATCTCCTGCGTGAGCTGGTTACCGCCGAAGGGCTGCTCGCGCATGTACACGGACTGGTTGTTCTGCAGGACGTTGATGTTCATCATGGTGGCACCCACATCCACCAGAAGGATCACCTGATCGCGCCCGCCTTCGGGAAGCTGCGATTCCATGAGCTCAAAGGCCGTCTGAGCAGCGAAAGCGTCGATGTCCATGACAATCGCCTTGAGGCCGCCCACCTCGGCACAGGCCACCCGGTCCTCGACCTTCTCCTTGCGCGAGGCCGCGATCAGGACATGAACATCATCCCCGCCGCCGGTTGCTGAACCAAGCGGCTGGAAATCCAGGTTGACCTCTTCGAGTGTGAAGGGGATGTACTGGTTCGCCTCGGTCTCGACCTGGAGCTCAAGGTCCTCTTCGCGTAGGCCGGGCGGAACGGAGATCTTCTTGGTGATCACTTGTGCTGATGGCAGCGCCAGCGCGACGTTTCGCACCCGCGTTCCCAGCCGCTTCCAGCCCCGGCGCAAGGAATCCCCCACGGCCTCCAGGTTCTGGATGTTGCCGTCGACCACCGCATCCTTCGGGAGCGGCTCTATGGCGTAGCGCTCGAGGCGCATACGGCCTTTACCAGCGGCAACCAACTCCACCATCTTGACTGAGGTGGAGCTGATATCGACGCCGATCAGCGGCGGAGTCTTGGCCTTAAAAAGATCGGCCAACCACTCCCCGCCTATCTTGAATTTTCCTTTGAGCATAGGCCGCTTAGCAGGGTTCCCGACAAACTACATTAAATGCTAGCAACAAGTCCAGAGCAAGTAAAGCTTATTTTCGGCTTCCGGCCCTCGGCGCTGAAGGGCATTCTGATAGACGACCCCGCACCGTTTACACTGTGACGTTTTCCCATGGCGCATTTCCCCGAATGACCTTCCGCTGGTGGTTCTTCCCGATCCTGGCCCTGGCAGCGCTAGCGCTGTCCACAGCCCTCATCGTCGGCTATGCCGCGGCGATCGTCTATCCCACGCTGCCATCGCTGGAATCCCTGACCGACTACAACCCGAAGATCCCGCTGCGCATATATGGCGCGGAAGGCGGGTTAATCGGCGAGTTCGGCGAGGAACGCCGGGCGCTCGTGCGCATCGCCGACGTACCCGAATCCCTTCGCCTCGCCATTCTGGCAGCCGAGGACGAACGCTTCTACCAGCATGGCGGCGTGGACCTCATCGGTGTCGCCCGGGCCATGCTCCACAACTTCGTTCCCGGCGGAAGCCGGCAGGGGGCGTCGACCATCACCATGCAGGTGGCACGCAACTTCTTCCTCACCAAGGAGAAGACTTTCACGCGCAAGTTCAACGAGGCCCTGCTATCGCTGAAAATCGAGCGCAGCCTCTCCAAGGATCAGATCCTCGAGTTGTATGTCAACCAGATCTACCTGGGACAACGGTCCTACGGATTCGCCGCCGCGGCCCAAGCCTATTTCGGCAAGAACCTGCGCAATCTCGATGTGGCCGAAGCGGCGATGCTAGCAGGGCTGCCCAAGGCCCCGTCGAACTCCAACCCGGTGATCAACCCACGCGCCGCCAAGCGGCGCCAGGCCTACGTGCTCAAGCGCATGCACGAGTTGCGCTATATCACCGACGAGCAGTACGCGCGGGCCCAGGCGACGCCACTGCACGTGCGCCGAGACCAGCCCGAGGCCGCGGCGCACGCCGACTACGTGGCCGAGATGGTCCGGCAGGCCATGTACGCACGCTACAAGGAAGACACCTATACCAAGGGGTTCAAGGTCTACACCACCCTGTCCCAGCCGCTCCAGGAGGCGGCCTACGCCGCCGTGCGCAAAGGGCTCCTCGACTATGACCGGCGCCACGGGTACCGCGGGGCGGAGGCGACCTACGAGATCCCGGAGGGCGGCTCCGAGGAGGCGTTTGAGGCCTTGCTGCAGGAACAAAGCGATAGCGACGACATCTACCCTGCGCTGGTGCTCGAAGCCTCCCCGCGCGAAGTGAAGGCCTATCGCCAGGGCGGCGAGCAGGTGACGATCGGTCCCGAGGGCCTCAAATTCGCCCGCAATATGTTGGGCGAGCGGGCCGCGGCCGGGAAGCGCCTGGTGCGCGGGGCCCTAGTCCGCATCCAACGCGACGAAAAGGGCGCTTGGCAGATCGTGCAGTTGCCTCAGGTCGAGGGTGCGCTGGTGTCCATCAACCCGGCCGATGGGGGCATCCGCGCCCTCGTGGGCGGCTTCGACTTCAGCCGGAACAAGTTCAACCATGCGACCCAGGGGCTGCGTCAGCCGGGCTCCAGCTTCAAGCCCTTCGTTTACTCCGCGGCGCTGGAGAAAGGCTTTACCCCCGCCACGGTCATCAACGACGCGCCGCTGACCATCGACGCGAGTGAAACCGGTTCGGCCGCATGGGAGCCGAAGAACTACGAGGGGACCTATGACGGTCCCATTCGTATGCGCACAGCGTTGACCAAGTCCAAAAACCTGGTTTCCGTGCGCATTCTTCGCGCCATAACCCCCGCCTACGCGCAGGACTACATCACGCGCTTCGGATTCGACCCCAAGCAGCACCCGCCCTACCTCACCATGGCCCTGGGCGCTGGTTCCGTCACCGTGCAGGAGATGTCGCTCGCCTACACGGTGTTCGCCAACGGTGGCTACCGTCTCTCGCCCTACTACATCGCGCGGGTGGAGGACGCCGCGGGGCGCAAGCTCTTCCAGGCCGCCTCCGCGAGCGCAGGCGACGAGTCGCTGCGCGTCATCGACCCACGTAACGCTTACCTGATGACCAGCATGATGCGCGACGTCATCCGCAGCGGCACGGGCGCCAAGGCCATGTCGCTCGGGCGCAGCGACCTGGCCGGGAAAACGGGGACCACCAACGAACAGATGGACGCGTGGTTCGCGGGCTTCCAGCACAGGCTTGCGACGGTGGTGTGGGTGGGGTTCGATCTTCCCCGCACCCTGGGGGGGGCGGAAACGGGGGCTGCCGCCGCGCTTCCCATCTGGATCTCCTATATGGGGGTTGCCTTAAAGGACGTCCCGGAGGAACTCCCCGTGCTCCCCGATGGGGTGGCCGTGGTGCCCATCGACCCCGCGACGGGGAGGCGAGTCCCGGCGGGGACGGCGGGCGCGATCCCCGAGGTGTTCTACCGGGAAGGGATCCCGGGCGAAGGTGGGGAGGCTGGGGGGGCGCCGGGCGGGCGCAAGCTCGACGATACCCGCAACGAGCTTTATTGATGTCGCGTGAAGCGTCACAGTTGCGCGGGCACATTGCCCATCTCGCCGCGCGGCTCATGGTCCGCGACGGCGTGAGCGACTACGGCATGGCCAAACGCAAGGCGGCGCGGGAAGCCGGTGCGCCCGACACGCGGCACCTTCCCAGCAACGAGGAGGTCGAGGACGCGCTACGCGCCTATCAGGATCTCTTCCATCCGCAGGAGCACGCTCGGCGGCTGCGCGAGTTGCGCGAGGACGCCCGGGAGCTCATGCGATTGCTGGAACCGTTCCATCCCTATCTCACCGGCGCGCTCGTGGGGGGCTCGATCGGCACGCAGGCAGAGATCTGTTTGCATCTCTACACTGACCGCGGCAAGGACTTGGAACTGTTTCTGGCCAACCAGGGGCTGGCCTGGGGCCGGCGCGATCAACGGCTCCTGGCGGGAGGCGCGGAGATCGATGCCCCGGGGTTCTTTTTGGATACGCCGGGTGCGCCGATGAGCGTTCTGTTGCTGGACCCTCGCCTCCTGCGCCAGACGCTGCGCACGGCCAGCGGTGGGCCTCCATTGGAGCGCCTGTCGCTGACGACGCTCGAGTCCGTGCTCTGCGATGGTGGCACGAGCGCCTAAAGTTTTTCTGGTGCGCGCCGCAGTTGCGAGCCAGGACAGTAGCGAAAATCGGAGAGCGGCAAGCGTGCATGACGATCAAGGTGGAACCATGGCAGGGCAAGCTGAAGCGGAGCGCTTCCAGCTACGCGGGCGCATCGAAATCGCCTACCTGCTGCGCGAACTGCAGCGCTCGGGCGCGCCGCTCACTATCATCTTGGACGACGGCAAGGATTTCCTGGTCTCTAGCGTCCTCGAGGCTGACGGGGCAAGCGGGACGCTGGTCCTCGACGCGGGCTCTCGACCAGAACTCAACGAGCGCCTTCTGCGCGAAGGCACCGCCTTGGTTGCCGCGAGCCCTGAGGGGGTTTCGGTGCGCTTCGAGGTGCGCGGGATCACCCCGGCAACCGCCGATGGGCGCCTGACCCTGCGCATGCCCTTCCCGGAACAAGTGGTCAAGCTGCAACGAAGGGAGGCCTTCCGACTGCGCGTCATCGACCCGCTACAAGTGACCTGCGTGGTTCCCGTCGCCGACGACACGCAGGCCCGGCTCTACGTCATGAATCTCAGTGTCACCGGCCTGAGTCTGACCGGGGAGTTCCCCGGGGCCGGGCCCGCGGCCGGGCGCATCCTGGCGGATTGTCGGCTGCGCCTGCCCGAGGAGGGCGAGGTGAGCGTTAGCCTGCACGTGCGACACCTGCGCCCCGCGACTGAAGCACAGCCACCGTCCTGGGGCACCGAGTTCGTTGCCCTGGGGTCGGATCAGGAGGCGCTGATCCAACGCTTCCTGATTCGTGCGCAACGCCGCCTGCGGCCCTCCTCCGAGTAATCCGACGGCTCAGGCCTCTTGCAGCCACTGCGCCGCCTGCAGGGCGAAATACGTCAGTACGCCGTCGGCACCCGCACGCTTGAAGGCCAGCAAGGACTCCATGATCGCCCGCCTTTCGTCGAGCCACCCGTTGAGAATAGCCGCCTTCAGCATGGCGTACTCCCCGCTTACCTGATAGACGAAGGTGGGCGCGCGATAGGTGTCCTTGATGCGCCGGACGATATCCAAATAGGGCATCCCGGGCTTCACCATCACCATGTCTGCGCCTTCCTGCAGGTCTAGCCCCACTTCCCAGAGGGCCTCATCGCTATTGGCCGGATCCATCTGGTAGGTGTACTTGTCCGCGCGACCGAGGTTGGCGGCCGAGCCGACCGCGTCGCGGAAGGGCCCGTAGAAGGCCGAGGCGTATTTGGCCGAGTAGGCCATGATGCGGGTATGGATGAAGCCGCCCTGATCCAGGGCCTCGCGCAGCCGCCCAACCCGACCGTCCATCATGTCGGAGGGGGCGATGATATCCACCCCCGCCGCGGCCTGAACCAGTGCCTGGCGCTGCAGGATCGCAATCGTGTCGTCGTTGATGATATAACCCTCGGCATCGAGTACGCCATCTTGGCCATGACTCGTATAGGGGTCGAGGGCCACGTCCGTGAGCACGCCGAGTTGCGGGAACTCTTTCTTCAGGGCGGCCACCACCCGGGGGATCAGCCCGTCTGGGCGCGTCGCCTCGGTCCCGTCGGGCGTCTTCAGGGCCGGGTCGATGACCGGAAACAGGGCCAGAACGGGCACGCCCAGCCGGACTGTGCGTTCGGCCTCGGCGAGCAGCCGGTCGAGGCTGAGCCGGCAGACCCCGGGCATGGACGTCACCGGGAGCGAGATCCCGGTGCCCTCCACCACGAATACGGGATAGATCAGATCGTCCACGGTGAGTCGATTCTCGCGGGCGAGCCGCCTGGAGAATTCGTCGTGGCGAAGTCGCCGCATGCGACGTGCCGGAAAGGCCCCTGGGATATACATACCGGTTCTCCCGAAAAAACGGCACTCTACCATCCACGGCGCCGGATCGGCCGTGCGCGTGGGTTGGCGCTCGGGCGACTCCGCTGGAGAACTTTTCCTGGCCCGCGCGGTCCCAGAAGCAGGATGCCTGCCCGTGCCGACCCGTAGGGCGGTCCCCCTCCTCCCCCGGCCTACCCCCTTTCGGGCCGGGGGTTTTTATTGTCCGGCGGGCAATTCCGCAGCTTCGATGAGGGGCTGCACCGCCGGGACGAGGAGGCTCCAGATTCTCTGTTGCGCTTCCTCCAATCCCATACGCGTCAGACTCGAGAACAGCTGGACAGAAGCCTGAGGATAGTCCTCGCGCAGCAGAGCACGCACCTTGTGGAGGGCTTCGACGGCACGGCTGCGGGCAAGCTTGTCGGTCTTGGAGAGCAGAATGTGCACGGGGACGCCCGAGGGCGCGACCCAATCCAGCAGTTGCCGGTCCAAATCTGTCATGGGATGACGGATGTCCATGATCACCACGAGCCCCACCAGCGAGGCACGGGTGCGCAGAAAACCCGGCAGGAGGCGCCCCCACTGGCGCCGGATCTCCCCAGGCACCTTGGCGTAGCCATAGCCCGGCAGGTCAACCAAGAACAGGCCCTCGCCCAGAGAAAAGTAGTTGATGAGCTGCGTCCGACCCGGTTGCTTGCTCACGAAGGCCAACTGCTTGCGGCGGCAGATGGTATTGATAGCGCTGGATTTTCCGGCGTTCGAGCGGCCAGCAAAAGCAATCTCGCGCTGCCCCTCGGGCGGCAGCCCCTCCGGTTCGGCGACGCTAAGCCTGAATTCGATGCGCTCGAACATGGGTTTCAATCCTTGCGGGTGGCGGCGGACCGCCAGAATAGACTAAACTCACGCATTGATCGTCGATGGCAGAGCGAAGGGCAACCGGGGAACCTGAGCGCACTCGCTTCGCGCGCAGCCTTATCTTGTCTGGGAGCATCTGAATGAAGCGTAACGTGACGGCGCCGGCGCCCCTGCTTGGTGCGGCGGTGGTTTTTCTGGCGAGTCTCTGCCTTTCCACCGGCTCCCTTGCCGCAGGCGACTCCGCCAAGGCCCAGGCCATCGTCAATACGGTGTGCGCCGCCTGCCATGGAGCGGACGGCAACGGCGTAATCACCGCCAATCCCAAGCTTGCGGGGCAGCACGCGGAGTATATCCGTCGCCAGCTCATCAGCTACAAGTCGGGTGATCGCAAGAATGCGGTGATGAACGGCATGGCCGCCGCCCTGACCGAAGAGGATCAGCGCAACCTCGGGGCCTATTTCTCCGGACAAAAGCCGGCATTGGGAACTTCCCACGACGCCGACTTGGTCCTGGCTGGCCAAAAGCTCTACCGGGGCGGTGACGCAGAGAGCGGCGTACCGGCTTGCTCGGGCTGCCATTCCCCTGACGGCTCCGGCATTCCCGTCCAGTACCCGCGCCTGGCGGGTCAGCACAGTGAATACACGCTGGGCCAGTTGAAGGCCTTCCGGGCCGGCGAACGGGCCAACGGCCTCGCCGGCATGATGACGGTCATTGCGTCCCGATTGAGCGATGCTCAGATGGCCGCGCTGGCGGAGTACATCGCGGGACTCAGGTAGCCGGGGCAGCTAGGCGCCGGAATACGCGGCGTGCGGCCTCACAGGTGATAGTGATGTCCTCGGCGGTGTGGGCGCTCGAAACGAATCCTGCTTCATAGGCCGAGGGGGCGAAGTACACCCCTTCGTCCAGCATGGCGTGGAAGAAGCGGTTGAAGGCTTCCTTGTCGCACTCCATCACCTGCGCATAGCTCTGCGGCGGGGCCGGGCGGAAGTACAGGCCGAACATGCCCCCCAGGCCTTGCGCACTAAAAGCCACCCCCGCCTCTGCCGCCGCCTCGCTCAGTCCGCGCGTGAGGCTTGTGGTCAGCGCTTCGAGGCGCTCGAAAAATTCCGGCGCCTCGATCTTGCGCAGCGTCGCTAAGCCAGCTGCCACGGCCAGCGGATTGCCCGAGAGCGTGCCCGCCTGATAGACAGGACCCAGCGGGGCCAAGAATTGCATGATATCGCGGCGACCGCCGAAGACGCCGAGCGGAAGCCCACCTCCCACTACTTTACCCAGCGTCGTTAGGTCCGGGCGCACCCCGTACCGGCTCTGCGCGCCACCCAGGGCGACGCGGAACCCGGTCATGACCTCGTCGAAGATCAGCACCGCGCCGTGGCGGGTGCATAGTTCACGCAGGCCTTCGAGGAATCCCGGCGCAGGGAGCACCAAGTTCATGTTCCCGGCCGCCGGCTCCACGATGACCGCAGCGATCGCGTCGCCTTGTTCGGCGAAGAGTTGTTCCATGCTCGCCAAGTCGTTGAATTGGCGCACCAGCGTGTGCGCAGCCACCTCGGGGGGTACCCCTGCGGAGCTTGGCTGACCCAGGGTGAGGGCTCCGGAGCCGGCCTTTACCAGGAGGCTGTCGGCGTGTCCGTGGTAGCAGCCCTCGAACTTCACGATCCGGGAGCGACCGGTGAACCCACGCGCGAGACGAATTGCACTCATGGTGGCTTCTGTGCCCGAGCTGACCAACCGCATCATCTCCACAGACGGAAGCAGGCGGCAAACCGTCTTGGCCAGTTCGTACTCGCCCGCAGTAGGCGCTCCGTAACTGAGCCCCGCGCAGGCGGCCTCCTGCACCGCCGCGACCACGTCGGGGTCGGCATGTCCCAATACCAACGGGCCCCAGGAGCCCACGAAATCAAGGTAGCTGTGCCCCTCCACGTCCGAGAATCGCGCGCCAGCGGCGCGAGCAAAGAAGCGCGGCGTCCCTCCCACCGAGCGGAAAGCACGCACGGGCGAATTGACCCCGCCAGGTATCAGTTGCTGCGAAAGCTCGAACAATTCCTCGTTGGTGCTCATCGTGTTTGCTCTCCTAGGCCTGGCGCAACCGCCCGGTAGCGCCGGATCAATTTGATGAAGCAGGCGGCGGCGCTGTACGTGTCCTCCACACTGAACAATGCGCTGACCACGGCAAGCGCGTCGGCACCCGCCTCCAGCAGCGGCGCAGCGTTCTCCGGGGTTATGCCGCCAATGACTACCACCGGCATTCCCAAACTGCGCGCCTGGCTGATTAGGTGCACAGGCGGGCGCACCGCCTGCGGCTTGACTTGGGAGGGGAAGAAACTGCCGAAAGCCACGTAGTCGGCCCCCTCGGCGCAGGCGCGCCGGGCGGCGTCCAGGCTGTCGTAGCAGGATGCCCCCACCAGCCCCCTGGGCCCCAGGAGCTCGCGCGCGCGGCTGATGGACCCATCGTCACGCCCCAGGTGGACACCGTCGGCACCGCTGGCCTTAGCCAGCGCGACGTCATCGTTGATCAACAGCATGGCACCATGCTCGCGCGTGAGCCCCCGTAGTCCCGCCGCTTGCTGCCGTCGCAAGACGAGGTCCACGTGCTTGCTGCGATATTGTACGATGCGCACGCCGCCTCGCAGGGCGCTTTCCACGCGCTCGAGCAACCATGGGGTCGCCACTGTGTCGGGCGTCACCGCGTAGAGCCCTTGGACCGCCATCGGACTCAGCTTTCGCTGCCGTCTTCCTCGCGCGCCCAGAACAGGCGGTCGGGGATGTGCTGTCCCATGCCGGGGCGATAGGCGCTGGCAAGGGTCTGCCAAGTGTATTCCTGTGCGTCGCGAACGGCTTCGGCCATATCCAGACCGTTCGCGATGGTTGCGCTGATGGCAGACGCCAGGGTACAGCCCGAACCATGGTAACTGCCCGCGAGGCGCTGCCAACTGTCGCTTCTCACCACACCGCCGTCACCGTAGAGCGTGTTGATCACCGTGGGACTGTTCTCGTGGGTGCCGGTGATGAGGACGAATTCGCAGCCCAGACCCAGCAGGCGGCTAGCGCACTCGTCCAGATCGGGATCGTCATTGTCGTCGCTTTCGTCCACGGTGAGCCGGCGTGCCTCGAGGCTGTTGGGGGTCAGCACCGTGGTCTGCGGAATGAGCAACTCGCGCAGGGCCGACACCATTTCGTCCGTTGCCAGTTCATCACCGCGGCCCGAACTCAGGATGGGATCGAGCACCAGAGGCACCTCGGGATAGTCAGAGACGACCTCCGCGATCGCGGCGATGATCTCCACGCTGCCCAACAACCCGATCTTGAACACTGCCACGGGCATGTCCTCGAGGACGCAGCGCGCCTGGTCGGCAACCCATTCCGCGTCCAGCGGATAGACCGCCTCCACGCCGACCGTATCCTGGACCGTTATGGCGGTTACCACCGACAACGCATGGCAGCCCATGCTCGATAAGGTGAGAATATCAGCCTGCAAACCCGCGCCGGCGCTGGGATCGCTGGCGGAGAAGCACAGCACGATCGGTGGCGCACTGGACATGATTGGGAACCGAGGGGAGCGAATTTGGTAAACTGCGAGTTTACTCCAAATCCACCCCATCTTCGGACCAAACGACCATGACCGTCGGCTCCACCGTCGAATTCAAGAGCTACATGTGCCTCATCTGCGGGTACATCTACGATGAGGCTGCAGGTAGCCCCGCCGAGGGTATTCCGGCAGGCACCCTCTGGGACGATGTGCCCATCAATTGGATCTGCCCCGAGTGCGGCGCTCGCAAAGACGATTTCGAAATGGTAGCCATCTGAGGCGCAGGGCGCCTAAGGACAAAAAAATGAGAATTCTCCATACCATGTTGCGCGTGGGCAATTTGGACCGTTCCATCAGCTTCTACACCGAGGTCCTTGGCATGCGACTGCTCCGTCGCACTGACTACCCGGAGGGCAAGTTCACCTTGGCTTTCGTGGGCTATGAGGCCGAGGATGTGGGTGCCGTTCTGGAACTCACGCATAATTGGGAAACACCGCACTATGACCTAGGCACCGGCTACGGGCACATCGCTCTGGAAGTCGACGACGCTGCCGGCACCTGTGACCTAGTCCGCCAACGCGGCGGAAAGGTAACCCGGGAGGCGGGCCCGATGAAGCACGGGACCACCGTGATCGCCTTCGTCGAAGATCCCGACGGCTACAAGATCGAGTTCATCCAGCACAAAGTCGCGCACTAAAGCGACGGCCGTACTCTAAGCCGTCGGCTACTCCTGGGCGTCGGCTAAGTCCGTGGCCGGTGGGGGAGCGACCCCTCGGCGCTGGCTCAGGTAATCCGCCAGGGTAATGTACTGGGCGGGCGTCAGTGTCTCGGCCCGGGCGCTCGGGGCGATGCCCTGGGCACGCAACTCCGCCTCGGTAAGCAAGGAAGCCAGTGCATTGCGTACGGTCTTGCGGCGCTGGCCGAAGGCGCGGCGCACGACCTCGTCAAACCATGCGAGGTCGCGCGGCCTAGGTTCGCCGGGGCCTCGTGGACAAAGTCGAACGACCGCAGACTCCACCTTGGGTGCCGGCCGGAAGGCCATGGCAGGCACGCTAAAGAGCGGTTCGACGAGAAACGGAACCTGAATGGCGACACTCAGCCGTCCGTAGACGCGGGACCCCGGTTCCGCGGCCATGCGATCCACCACCTCCTTTTGCAGCATGAAGTGGCAGTCGCGCAGGTTCGATCGGTGCGCTGCAAGGTGGAAGAGCAGGGGCGTTGAGATGTTGTACGGGAGATTGCCCACGACGCGGAGCGCTTTGCCCAACGCCCCGAAGTCGAAGTCGAGCGCATCGGCCGCATGCACGCGAAGGCGCTCCGGCGGATGGCGTTCGCGCAGCCGTTGAACCAGGTCACGGTCGAGTTCAATCACATCCAGGAACCCGTGGCGCCGGAGCAGGGGCTCGGTCAGCGCCCCCAGGCCGGGGCCGATTTCGACCAGGTGGTCCCCGGGGCGCGGGTCGATCTCATCGAGGATACGGTCAATGACGCCGTGGTCGACCAAAAAATTCTGGCCGAAGCGCTTGCGCGCGACGTGGGCCTCGCTCACTTGGCGCCGCGGCTTACTTGTCGTCGAGGTGATGTTCGACGTAGGCCTTATCGCGCTGCTGGCGGATCCACTCCTGCCACTGGTCCTCAGACTTGCGGGAGCGCAGCGCTTGGCGAGCCTGGTTCTTCGCGCGGTCCGCCGACATGTCCTGCTCCCTGCGCTCCAAAACCTGGATCAGGTGCCAGCCGAAGGGGGACTTGGTGGGCGGGCTGATCTCGCCGGGCTTGAGGGCGTCCATGGCGCGCTCGAATTCAGGGACGGTATCCCCGGGTGAGACCCAGC
Source organism: Betaproteobacteria bacterium (assembly GCA_025356655.1). Lineage (GTDB taxonomy): Bacteria > Pseudomonadota > Gammaproteobacteria > Burkholderiales > SHXO01 > SHXO01. The sequence continues at coordinate 53,775 of JANXRW010000001.1, forward strand.
TGAGGTCCCCGCCCTTCGCCGCGCTGGCATCGTCGGAATAGCGCCGCGCCATCTCCCCGAAGTCGGCCCCGTTCTCGATGCGCGCCTTGAGATCGAGGAGCCTGGCCGTGGCGTCCTTCTCGGATACGATCTCGTTTAACCGTATAAGGATGTGGCGCGCCCGTGCTTGGTTCACAATCACCGGCGAGGAAGAGCCGCGTTTGTCCGTCAAACGGAGAATGTGGAACCCATTGCCCGTGCGCAGGATGGAGCTCGTTGCGCCGACCTTCATGTTCTGTAGTGCTTCGATGTAGACCGAGGGAAGGCGGCCAGAGGGCTTCCAGCCCATGCCCCCCCCGTCCATGGCGTCCGGTGCGTCGGAGAAACTTGCCACCACCTGGGCAAAGGATGCCCCAGAATTGATCTGACTGAGCGCGGCTTCTGCGCGCTTGCGTCGAAGCTGCAATTCCTCGGGCGTGGCTTGCTCGCGCACCGACACGACCAGCCGCTGCACCTGGTAGTCTTCCACCCGCTCGCCTTGGGCGGCCTGGGTGCGCAGATAGCTCTGGACCTCTGCATCGGTGACCATCAGTTTGTTGTCGACCTCACGATCGCGCAGCCGGGCCAGAATCAATTGGACGCGGATATCTTCACGGAAGCGCTCGATGCTGATGCCATCGGCCGCCACGGCGGCGCGCAACGCAGCCGGCGTGAGCTTGTTCTCCGTGGCGATGCGCTCCATGGACTTATCCACGTCCGCTTCCGAGATCCGCAGCCCCGTCTGCTTGGCATACTGCAGAAGTACCGTTCGGGTGACCAGGCGTTCGAGCAATTGCTTCTCAAGTACTTCCCGGGTGGGCAGCGGGGTGTTCTGCCGACGCAGTTGCGCGATGGAGACCTGGACCTCCTGGTCGAGGCCCAGCCGCGTGATCACCTCGTCGTTGACGATGGCCACCACACGGTCCAGCGGTAGCGGCTCCGCGCCGGCGCTGTGGACCCCGGCACAAAGGGCCAGGATGCCGCTAAGCGCGAAGAAACGATTGAAGCTCATGGGAGTTTCCTTGTCAGTCGGCGCCGTGGCGCTCCTTCAATGACCGTCCGCACCCGGGAAATAGTCCTCGGGGCGCCCCGGCCGGGTGGAACCGCGGGTGTATCCGGAAATGCTCTGCCGCAGAAGTTCGAGCGGACTGCTGCCGATACGGGAGAGGCCGTTCAGCTCCAACTGGAGAAAGATGGTGTTCGACGTCTCCTGCGTTGCGGTGGCAAACCGATGCAGAAGGAAGTGCACCGTCCAGCAACCGGCCTTGTAATCCAGCCCAGCCAGCTCCTCGACCACGGCACGATCGCGCAGGGAGTAGTTCCACCGGGCCACGGCGCTCCAGCGTTTCGACAGCGGCCACTGGGCAGACAGGTCCACCTGCTCGAGCGACTCCCGAGTGTAGCGGTACCCGAAGTTGACCACTTTGCCGGGCTCGACCTGTCGGCGGACATTGACATTGAGCTTCTGTGTGAGCGCGTCGTTGACGTCATATTGCAGCCCGCTGTCCACCGACCAGCCCTGCCCCACCTGGGCTGTTAGTGCGGCCAGCACGTCGGAGCGGTTCAGGTTTGTCGGCGCGCCGCTCAGGGTGACCTGCTGCGTGCGCAGGTAATAGCGCTGGCCCAGCGTCCCGCGCAGCACCTCCACGCCCGTAGCGGGGTCGATCAGGCGACTGGTCACTGCTGCGGTGATCTGGTCCGCATCGTTGATCCGGTCGCCACCGCTGAACTGGTTTTCCGTAAAGACTTGCGCTAAGTTGAAATCGGCCTGGGCGGTATCGAATACCGGCAGCTGGCTCTGTTGCCGATAGGGGATGTACACGTAGTATAACCTGGGCTCCAGGGTCTGCAGGAAGGCATGGCCGTAGAGAGAGGTGTCGCGCTCGAGGGTCAGGCCACCGTCAAGGCTGAGAATGGGCAGTGCCCGCGTGGCCTCTCGGAGGGCCGGATCATCCAGGCTGTAGCGGGTGAAGTGGTAACCCAAGCGCGGCGTGAGGAAGGAGTAACTGTTGGTCAGAGGGTAGGAGATGGTCGGGTACAGGGTCTCGCGCTGGCCCGACACCAGCGTGGGGTGCCGGAAGAACACCAACTCGTTCTGGATCGAGAGGTCGAGGCCGTTGACGTTCTCACGTGAAGCATTCAGCGTGATCTGGGGCACGCGCGCGTAGGGGGGCACGGTAGGCGCCAACGGATCCTGCAGAGTTTGGAAACGCTGCGCGCGCACGGTCGCGTCCCACCAGCCACCGCTGTAGCTGAGCAGCCCCTCGCGGGGCAGTACCGTCTGGGAGGTAACGGAGATCTTGTCGGCGAGGTCCACGAAGTAGCTGTCGTCGGACACCTCTTGCAAGTTGAGCGCACCGCGCAGGCCGCCCCCGAAATCCTGTCTGTGTTGGAACGAAATCGCGTTCCTTGACTCGCCCTTCACCCGGTCGTTGGGCAAATAATCAGCCTGCAGGATACCGTCGTAGCTGGCTCCCAAGTAGCGAAATTCGCTGTTCAGTTGGACGCCACGCTTGGCCATCACCCGTGGCGCAAGCGTCAAATCGCGCTCGGGCGCGATATTCAGGTATAGCGGCTGGCTGTATTCAAAGCCACTCTTGCCGGAGGTCCCCACGCTCGGCGCAAGCAAGCCACTCTTGCGCTGCGTGCTCAGCGGAAAGTCGATCCACGGGGTATAAAACACGGGCACGTTCTTGAAATACATGGTCGCATTGCGCGCGACCCCGCGGTCCTGCACCCGGTCGAGATCCAGGCGGCCCACGCTGAGGTACCAGTCATCGTCGCCAACATCGCAGTTCGTGTAGGTGGCCTTCTGCGCACTGAGGCGATCGCGACCCGTCATGGTGACGCTCTGGGCGTCGCCGCGCGCGCGAATTTGCCGGAGGCGGTAGCCGGGTTGCAAGATCTCCCCGCTGTCCTCGTCGAGTCGGTAGGTGGCACTGGTGCCCGTGAGCACCTCGCCGAGGCGCTCGACGCGGACGTCGCCGTAGGCCTCCACCCGGTTCGTGTCTTGCTCGTAGCGCAGGTGGTCGGCGAACAGGGCCGTTCCGCGGCGACGCAGGTCCACCGAGCCCTCCGCTTCCAAATCCCGATCCGTGTGCCCCCAGAGGCGATCGGCGCGCAGGAATACGGGTAGGTCCGCCCGGCCGTCAGGGGCGGCGGCGGGAAGCAACCGGGTCTGGATTCTTAACCCTGACAGGCCGGAGGGAGTCGCCGCGGGGGCATCCGCCAGCGCAGCGGCATCCCCGGGCTCGGCTTCGTCCTGCGCACGGACGGTGCCGGCGGCGAGCGCCAGAGCAAAAAGCGCCGCAGCACAGCGGCGAATGGACGGCATAATGACCCGATGATTGAGTTTGGCGATAAAATCTCACAAATCTACTGAGCAGGCAACGCAAGCCCTTGGATCGCATCAGACAGCTCGAGGCCTGGGTCGCCGACCGCCTCGGCACGCAAGTGACCCTCACCCCAGCCTCGGCCGACGCAAGTTTCCGCAGCTATTGGCGCCTGCACGCGGGGGAGGGTACCCTGATTGCGATGGACGCGCCGCCTGCCCATGAAGATTGCCGTCCCTTCATCGCCGTCGCCGAACTGTTCTCCGCCGCCGGGGTGCACGTGCCGGAGATTGTGGCGGCCGACCTGGATCAGGGCTTCCTGCTACTGAGCGATCTCGGCACTCAAACCTACCTGAGCGCCCTGAACGCAGGCAATCGGCGGCAACTCTACAGCGCCGCGACCGATGCGCTGGTGCGCATACAGCTTGCCAGTCGGCCCGGAGTGCTGCCCGCCTACGACGAACAACTCCTATTGCGCGAGTTGGAATTGTTTCCGCAGTGGTACCTGCACCGCCATCGCGGCCTGTTGCTCGATGCGGCCGAGGACCTTGAGTTGCGCTCGCTATTCGCGCTGCTAGTCCGGGTGAGTCTGCGGCAGCCAGCGGTATACGTGCACCGCGACTACCATTGCCGCAACCTCATGGTGAGTAAACCAAACCCCGGGGTGCTGGACTTCCAGGACGCGGTATACGGCCCAATCACCTACGATCTGGTCTCCCTCCTGCGCGACGCCTACGTGAGCTTCGACGAGGAAGTCGTCCTCGACGGCTGCATCCGTTACTGGGAGAAGGCTCGCCGCGCCGGGCTGCCGGTAGATGCGGACTTTGCGGCCTTCTACCGGGACTTCGAATGGGTGGGCGTGCAGCGTCATCTGAAGGTGCTGGGCATCTTTGCCCGCCTGCACCACCGGGATGGCAAGAACGCCTACCTTCAGGATCTGCCGCGCGTCTACGGCTATGTACGCGCGGCGGCAGAGCGCTACGGCGAACTCGTCTCGCTGTTGCGGCTGCTTGAGCGCCTCGAGGATGGCGCGCCGGTTCGTACGGGCGGCTGACCGCGATCATGCGCGCCATGATCCTTGCCGCGGGGCGCGGCGAGCGGCTCCGGCCACTGACCGATCACACCCCCAAGGCACTCGTTCCCGTGGCCGGGCGCGCCCTTATCGGCTGGCACCTCGATCGCCTGCGCAGCGCCGGGATCACCGACGTGGTGATTAACCTGTGCTGGTTGGGCGAGCACATCGAGGCGGCGCTGGGCGACGGGAGCGGCCAGGGTGTGCGCATCGTCTACTCGCGCGAACCCACGGCACTGGAGACCGCTGGCGGAATTGTCCAGGCACTGCCGCTGCTCGGGCAGGATCCCTTCTTAGTCATCAACGGAGACGTGTTTTGCGACGCGGATCTTTCGGCGCTGACGGCGAAGGCGGGGGCGCTCCCGGGGGAGACGTTGGCCTATCTTCTTTTAGCGGACAATCCTCCGCAACATCCCCTGGGGGACTTTGCCTTGGCGGCGGGGTTGGTCGGTGATCTTCCCGCTCAGCGCCTTACCTTCACCGGCCTTGGCCTATATCGGCCCGCGCTCTTCGCTGGCATCGTGCCCGGCAGCCGCGCGGCCCTGGGCCCGCTCCTGCGTCAGGCCGCGGCCCGGGGTCAGGTGCGTGGCGAACACTTCCAGGGCTGCTGGGTCGACGTGGGCACAGCCGAACGCCTCGCGGCCCTGAATCGACAACTGACGCCGACCACCCGACCGGGAGCCTGCCCATGATCCACACGCCGGCAGCCTTCGAGGAAACCAGCGAGCAACGGCTGTTCGCCTTCGTCGAAGCGCACGCCTTCGCCACGCTGGTGACGCCCGATGGGGCAGACCCGTGCGTCACCCACCTGCCGCTTCTACTCTCCCGTGGTGAGGCTGGTGCCACCCTGCGCGGGCACATGGCCCGGGGGAACCCGCACTGGCGCAAACTGCCCGCCACAGAGGCATTGGCGATCTTCCACGGGCCCCATGCCTACATCTCGCCCAGTTGGTACGGCGAGCACCCGAGTGTCCCCACCTGGAACTATGCGGTGGTGCACGCCCGTGGGCCGGTGCGCCTAGTGGAGGACGCGCCTTGGCTCGATGCGATGCTGGGCGAGTTGGTCCAATCCTACGAGAGCCCTCGGGCGCAGCCCTGGAGCATGGACCTTCCGTCGGACTACCATACGCGGATGCGTGCGGGCATCGTCGGCTTCGAGATGACCATTACCGACCTGAAGGGAAAGTTCAAACTGAGCCAGAACCGTTCCCTGTCGGATCAGCACCGCGTGGTTGACGCGCTCGCGCTGGGGTCGGCAGAGGATGTCGCCCTGTCGCGGCTGATGCGCTCGCGGCTGGACTGATCCAACAGACGGATTTCACACCCTTGCCCGGCGCCAGGGGCTCGGTCACACTCCCCGCCTGCCCGCGCACTCAATTGAACGCTACCGATACGGCAGCGATGAGGTTCCCCGATGCACACCGACGACAATGATGGGATTTCCAGCTTCCTGGACCGGCGCCTGCGCCTGTGCGCACAAATGGGCGAGGGCGTGGCCGTCATCGCCACGGCGCCGGAACGGCTGCGCAATCGTGATGCCCACTATCCCTTCCGATTCGACAGCTACTTTCACTACCTCACCGGCTTCGGCGAGCCCGATGCGGTCCTCGTGCTAGTGGCCGGAGAAAACCCTCGAAGCTTGTTGTTCTGCCGCGACAAAGATATGGAGCGGGAAATCTGGGACGGCTTTCGCTTCGGCCCCGAAGCGGCACGGCAGCACTTTGCCCTGGACGAGGCCTATTCGATCTCGGCCCTGGACCAAAAACTTCCCGCCCTTCTGGAAAACCAGCGGCGCCTGTTCTACATGGCCGGGGACAGTGACGCCTGGGATGCGCGCGTGATGGGATGGCTGCGCACGGTGCGCGCTCGCTCGCGCAGCGGGGTACGTGCGCCCGCCACGCTAGAGGACTTGCGCGGGCTGGTCGACGAGATGCGCCTAGTTAAGGACGCCGGGGAACTGGCCACCATGGGCCGAGCCGGTGTGATCTCGGCTGCGGCCCACCGCCGGGCCATGACCGTGGCCCGTCCGGGGATGCATGAATACGAGGTGGAGGCCGAACTGCTGCACGAGTTCCGCTCCCGCGGGGCGCAGGCGCCCGCCTACACCTCGATCGTAGCGGGCGGGGCGAACGCCTGCGTGCTGCACTACGTGAGCAATGACGCGGTGCTCGAGGACGGCTCCCTGCTGCTCATCGACGCCGGCTGCGAGTTGGACGGCTACGCCGCCGACATCACACGCACCTTCCCGGTCAACGGCCGGTTCAGCCCAGCCCAGCGGGACATCTACGCCCTGGTGCTTGCCGCGCAGCACGCGGCGCTCGCACAGGTCCGCCCCGGCAACCCCTGGGAAGCGCCCCACGACGCAGCGGTTCACGTGCTTGCCCAGGGCTTCATCGACCTGGGCCTGTGCCAAGGAACGGTCGAGGGAGTAATCGAGTCGGGCGATTACCGCCGCTTCTACATGCATCGCACCGGCCACTGGCTGGGCCGCGACGTGCATGATTGCGGTGAATACCGGGTTGACGGTCACTGGCGCCCGCTCGCCGACGGCATGGTCCTCACGGTGGAACCGGGTTGCTATGTGCGCCCCGGCGAGGGTGTTCCCGAGGCTTTCTGGAACATCGGCGTGCGCATCGAAGACGATGTGGTGGTGCGGGCCGGGGGCTGCGATGTCCTCACGGCGGGCGTCCCCACCGCCATGGACGACATCGAAGCATTGATGGACCGCTAAAGCGGCCTGCGCCCAACCGTGACCCGCCCGAGCTACGACCTCGTCATCCAGGGCGCGGGGCCCGTGGGATGCGCCCTCGCGCTGGGGCTGCGCCGCTCGCGGCTGCGCATCCTGGTACTGGAGGCACGGCCGCGCACCGACACGCCCGCTGACCGGCGCAGCATCGCGCTGTCCTGGGGCAGCCGGCACCTGCTCGACGCCCTGGGACAGTGGCCGCTCGCGACCCCGGCCAGCGCCATCGAACAGGTGCACGTATCCCAGCGCGGCTACTTCGGCCGCGTGCTGATCCGCGCGAGCGAGCGCGGGGTCCCGGCACTCGGCTACGTCGCCGCCTACGAGGGACTCTCCCGTGGGATGCGCGACGCCTTGACCGGCCTATCCGACTGCGAACTGCGCCAGGGCGCACGGGTCCTGTCGACCGAACTGGCCCCCGATCGGATCCACGTGCGGGTGGATGACCAGGGCAGCGCGCGCGAATTCGACGCCGCCATGCTTGTGGTCGCGGAAGGCAGCGCCGACACTGTGGTCAGGGAGGTGGACTATGAGCAGTGCGCCATCGTTGCCAATGTTCGTGCGCAACGCCCTGCGCAAGCCGTCGCCTACGAGCGCTTCACCGCCGATGGCCCGATCGCGCTCTTGCCCTTCGGCGAGGAGTTCGCGCTGGTCTGGACGCTCCCCTCGGAGGGCGCAAAAGCGCTTGCCCGGGCCGGCGCCGACGCTTTGCTAGCGAGCCTGGACCGAGCCTTCGGCAGTCGACTCGGCGCTTTCATGGCGGCACGCGACTTGGGCATCTTTCCGCTGCGCTTGCGCGTAGCAGGGCCGCCCGCGCACCCGCGTCGACTGGCCCTGGGCAATGCCGCTCAAAGCCTGCACCCGGTCGCCGGTCAGGGCCTGAACCTCGGCCTGCGCGACGCGGCGGAACTGGCCGACCAGGTCTGCGCGGCGCCCGGCAACCTAGGCTCCGCCACCCTAGCGGAAACCTACCTGGCCCGCCGGCGCATCGACCGCGCAGCCACCGTGGCGGCTACCGACCTACTGGCGCGGCTCTTTCTGGGCGAGTCGACCCTACAGGGATGCCTACGCGGCGCAGGGCTGGCGGTTACGGACGCGATTTCCCCGTTGAAAAGCACGCTCGCCAAGCAGATGATGTATGGGCTACGACTCTGAGGCGTCGACAGCACAGCGCGCAAAATAGCGCTCAGACCGCTTGCGGGATACGCTAAACTTGCTCCTTTTTTACGCGCCGGCCCCCTTGATCGCGGCTCTCAGCTGCTTCGCGGCGCGGTGCAGCGCGTAGGCAGACCTCATGAAGATCGGTCCTCACACACTCCGAAACCCCTTGATCGTTGCCCCCATGGCTGGGGTCACCGACCGGCCGTTTCGCCAGCTTTGCAAGCGCATGGGCGCCGGCATGGCCGTCTCCGAGATGGTGGCTAGCAATTCGCTCCTGTGGGGGTCGGAGAAGACGCTGCGTCGGGCTAACCATGAGGGTGAAGTGGATCCCATCTCGGTACAGATCGCCGGCGCCGACCCCGATATGATGGCCCGCGCCGCGCGCTACAACGTCGACGCGGGCGCCCAGATCATCGACATCAACATGGGCTGCCCCGCAAAGAAGGTCTGCAATGTGATGGCCGGCTCGGCGCTGCTGAAGGACGAGCCGCTGGTCGCGCGGATCCTGCGGGCGGTGGTGTCCGCGGTAGACGTTCCGGTCACGCTGAAGATCCGCACCGGCTGGGACCGCGATCATCGCAATGCCGTGGAGGTGGCCCGCATCGCCGAGGACTGCGGCGTGCAGTTGCTGGCCGTGCACGGGCGCACGCGCGCCTGCGCCTATACCGGGCACGCCGAGTACGACACCATCGCGGCGGTGAAGGCAGCCATCGGCATTCCGGTCGCAGCCAACGGCGACATCTGCACGCCGGAGCAGGCGCGCCAAGTGCTTGCCTATACCGGCGCCGACGCCGTGATGATCGGGCGGGCGGCACAGGGGCGGCCCTGGCTCTTCCGCGAAATCCTCCACTACCTGGACACCGGAGAACACTTGCCCGCCCCCGAGGTCATGGAGATTCGGCAGGTACTTCTGGCACACATGGAAGACCTCTACGGGTTCTATGGCGAGCAAACGGGCGTGCGGGTAGCGCGCAAGCACATCTCCTGGTACACCCGCGGGCTGGCGGGTTCGGCCGCCTTCAGGCACGAGATGAATCAATTGCAAAGCACCGGCGAGCAAATTGCGCTCGCTGAGCGCTTCTTCTGCGAGATCGCGCACCGCCAGGAGCGCCTGAGCTATGCAGAGCCAGAGGCAGAGGAGCTCGCCGCGTAATGAAGGACAACGAGATCGGGCGTTGCGTGCGGCAGACCCTGGACGAATATTTCCGCGACTTGGACGGCGAGCGACCCGCGGCCATCTACGACATGGTGATGAACTGCGTGGAGAAGCCACTTATCGAGGTGGTCCTCGATCGCGTGGGCGGCAACCAGACACAGGCCGCGGAGTTGCTAGGCGTCAACCGCAACACCCTGCGCAAGAAAATGAAGACCCACGGGATCGGCACGCCGCCGACCAAATAGGCCACGGCCCCCTCGAACGGGATCTCAGAGATGACACCGACTCCACAGGCCCTGCTTAGCGTCTCCGACAAGACCGGAGTCGTCGAGCTAGCACGCGGGCTCCAGAGCCTGGGTTTTACCCTCCTCTCCACCGGCGGCACCGCCCGACTGCTCGCGCAGGCGTCCATCCCGGTGACCGAGGTGGGCAGCTACACGGGCTTTCCGGAAATGCTCGACGGGCGGGTCAAAACCCTGCACCCGAAGGTGCACGGCGGCATCCTGGCGCGTCGCGACCGACCTGAGCACCTCCAGGCACTGGAACAAGCCGGCATTGGGTTAATCGATCTGGTGGTGGTTAACCTATACCCCTTCGTGCAAACCATCGCCAATCCGGACTGCACGCTCGATGAAGCCATCGAGAACATCGATATCGGCGGCCCGACGATGGTGCGGGCGGCGGCGAAGAACTATCAATACGTGGGGATCGTCACCGATCCTTTGGACTACGGTCGCGTGCTCGAGGAACTCCGCTCTGGCGGGGGCCTCACGCTCGACACGCGCTTTCACCTGGCGCGCAAGGCGTTCTCGCACACGGCCGCCTACGACGGGGCGATCGGCAACTATCTCACGGCGCTCCCCGCCGAGGCCACCGGCAGCCGGGCAGCCCGGGTGGAGGGCGCGTTTCCAGAGCAGCTGAACCTGAGCTTCCAGAAGATGCAGGACCTCCGCTACGGGGAGAATCCGCATCAGCGTGCCGCCTTCTACCGTGACATGGCCGTGCCAGCGGGCACGCTCTCGGGCATGCGCCAGTTACAGGGCAAGGAACTTTCCTACAACAACTTGGCCGATGCCGACGCCGCCTGGGAATGCGTCAAGGGCTTCGACCGGCCCGCCTGTGTCATCGTCAAACATGCGAACCCCTGCGGGGTGGCCCTGGGCGAGGACCTGGCCTCGGCCTACCGGGGTGCCTTCGCCTGCGACCCCACCTCAGCCTTCGGCGGTATCATCGCATTCAACCGCCCGCTCGACGAGACTGCGGCCCGGGCCCTGCTCGGGCAGTTCGTGGAGGTCGTTCTAGCGCCTTCGGTGAGCGCCGAGGCGGCTAGCGCGCTGGCGACCAAGGCAGGCATCCGCGTGTTGGAAATTCCCGGGGCGGGCCTCGGCAACGTGCTCGACTACAAGCGCATCGGTGGGGGCCTTCTGGTGCAGGGCAATGACGGATTGACGCTGGATCCCACCAGCCTACGGGTGGTCACGCGGCGACGGCCAACTCCCGAACAGGTGGCCGATCTGCTCTTCGCTTGGCGGGTAGCGCAGTACGTCAAATCGAACGCCATTGTCTTCTGCGGCGAGCAACGCACGCTCGGCATCGGTGCCGGACAGATGAGCCGTGTGGACTCCGCGCGCATTGCCGGCCTCAAGGCCGCGGAGTGCGGCCTGAGCCTCAACGGCTCCGTGGTGGCGTCCGATGCTTTTTTCCCCTTCCGAGATGGCCTGGACACGGTGGTGAAAGCGGGCGCGGTGGCCGTCATCCAGCCCGGCGGTAGCGTTCGCGACGAGGAGGTCATCGCGGCCGCCGACGAACAGGACGTCGCCATGATGCTCACGGGCGTTCGGCATTTCCGGCACTGACCTCCATGAATGTCCTCGTGGTGGGTGGTGGCGGACGTGAGCACGCGTTGGCCTGGCGCCTCGCCCAGTCCCAGCGCGTGGCGCGCGTCTACGTAGCGCCAGGCAACGCGGGCACCGCGACGGAAGAGGGCTGTTACAACGTCGACGTCTCGGGCAACGAAGCCTTACTGGATTTCGCGCGGCGCGAGGCAATTTCGCTCACGGTCGTAGGCCCAGAGGCACCCTTGTCAGGCGGGCTCGTAGACACCTTCCGTGCGGCCGGCCAGCGAATCTTCGGTCCCACTCGGCACTGTGCGCGGCTGGAAAGCTCCAAGGAGTACGCCAAGGATTTCATGCTCCGGCACGCAATCCCCACTGCTCACCATCGCAGCTTCTCCGACGCGGACCAAGCCGACGCCTACTTGCGCGAGCGAGGCGCGCCCATCGTGATAAAGGCCGACGGGCTAGCTGCGGGCAAGGGCGTAGTGGTGGCCATGACACTGGATGAGGCCCACGACGCCGTGGACCGGATGCTGCGCCAGGGAGGACTGGGCACGGCCGGTGCGCGCGTGGTGATCGAAGAATTTTTAGAAGGTGAAGAGGCCAGCTTCATCGTCCTGGTCGACGGGCGTAATGTGCTTGCGCTGGCGTCCAGCCAGGACCACAAACGCCTGCTCGACGGCGACCGGGGCCCCAACACCGGTGGCATGGGCGCCTACTCGCCGGCGCCAGTGCTGACCCCGGCGCTGCACGCGCGCGCCATGCGCGAAGTCATCGCGCCGGCAGTAGCCGGTATGGCCGCCGAGGGTGAGCCTTACACCGGATTCCTCTATGCCGGTCTGATGATCCAGCCCGACGGCCAGATGAAAGTGTTGGAGTTCAACTGCCGTCTGGGCGATCCAGAGACGCAGCCCATCCTGCTGCGGCTGAAAAGTGATCTGTTCACCCTGCTCCAGCACGGCGTCGCCGGTACGCTGGATCGGGCGGAGGCGCTTTGGGATCGCCGCGTGGCACTGGGCGTGGTCATGGCCGCAGAAGGCTACCCGGACAGCCCGGTGCGCGGCGCGCGCATCCACGGCATCCCGGTTCCGGCCGAGGATCTGCATGTGTTCCATGCGGGCACCGTACAGGAAGGCGACGCTGTCTTGGTGCAGGGTGGTCGGGTGCTGTGTGTGACGGCACTGGGCGACACGGCGCGCTTAGCGCAACGGCGAGCCTACGCGGCCGCCCAGCAAATCGAATTCGCGGGGCGCCAGATGCGCAGCGATATCGGTCATCGGGCCGTCAGCGCTCGCCGCATCCCGCTGTAGACACACTTGGGGCAGACCTCGGCCTCGCGCGGCCGCACGAGAACACCATTTATAACGGCCGGCTCCCCGGTCTAGCGTCAACCCCGAGGGTCGTTCGTCGACCCGGCCCGGGACAACCCAGCCATCCTCGATGCGACACCCTGCCCGGGCGAACGCGTAAGCCCCGGGCAATTTGGCTGCGCAACCGGCCCGATGGGTAAGACATCTACCAACGGCTACGCGGCGGCGCCCCGCCATCACCGCCGACAGCCTGGCCGAGGACCCCAGAGACTACCGGATGATCGTGCTCGACCGCGAGACCTACGACCAAAAGTCCCCCTGGCGCTGACACGCCCACCCGTAGCGGGCGGCGGGCGCCGCGCCGTGACGCTCCGGTTTATCATTGTCGGCACCGCCCCATCCGCGGGGCGCCCGGAACCGATATGACCAGGGTGGATTCAACGCAGGTGCAGGCGTTCCTGAAGGGCATTCAGGAGACGATCGTGGGTGAATTGGAACGGCTCGATGGGGGCACGTTCCGGCGCGATTCCTGGGTGCGCCCGGAAGGCGGGGGCGGGACCAGTTGTGTTATCGAGGAGGGCGCCCTCTTCGAGCGCGGCGGGGTCAACTTTTCACATGTGTCGGGCTCGCGTCTACCGCCGTCCGCATCGGTCGCCCACCCGGAGGTGGCGGGCCGAGGGTTCGAGGCCATGGGGGTATCGCTGGTGCTGCATCCCAGAAACCCTCACGTTCCCACCGTGCACATGAACGTTCGCTTCTTCATCGCGACCGCGGACGATGCCCCGCCAGTGTGGTGGTTCGGCGGCGGCATGGACCTCACCCCCTATTACGGGTTCGAGGAAGACGCCGTGCACTTCCATCGTACCTGTCGCGACGCACTCACGCCGTTCGGCGAGAACTATCATCCCCGGTTCAAGCAGTGGTGTGACGAGTACTTCCACTTGAAGCACCGGCAGGAGCCGCGCGGTGTGGGGGGCGTGTTCTTCGACGACCTGCTCGAAGGCGGCTTCGAGCACTGCTTCGCCCTCACCCGCAGCGTGGCCGAGCATTTCCTTCCAGCCTACGTGCCCATAGCGCAGCGTCGCTGCGAGGCGCCTTTTAGCGAAGGGGAGCGAGACTTCCAGGCCTACCGCCGGGGCAGGTACGTGGAGTTCAACCTGGTGTATGACCGCGGCACACTCTTTGGCCTGCAGTCGGGGGGCCGCACCGAGTCGATCCTCATGTCGCTACCGCCGACGGTGCGCTGGCGGTACGACTGGCGCCCGGAGCCTGGCTCACCGGAGGCGCGTCTCTACGACGAATTCCTCCGCCCTCGCGACTGGGCCGGCTATTCCCCCAGGTAGGCCGTGCGCACCTGCTCGCTGCTTAACAGGTCGGCGGAGGCTCCCTGAAGGGTAATCAGCCCCCCCTCCATAACGTAGGCGCGACTGCTGGCCTCCAGGGCAAGGCGCGCATTCTGCTCCACCAAGAGCACCGTGACACCTTGGCGCAGGATCCCGCTCACCGTCTCGAAGATCTTCTTTACCAGAAGCGGCGCCAGCCCCATGCTGGGCTCGTCGAGCAGCAACAGACGAGGACGCGACATCAACGCGCGCCCGATGGCCAGCATTTGCTGCTCGCCGCCGGAGAGCGTGCCGGCTAACTGTCGGCGCCGCTCCCGCAATCGCGGCAACAGACCATAGACGTGCTCAAGATCCAAGGCAACGGCCGCACGGTCCTTGCGTAGGTAGGCGCCCATGAGCAGGTTCTCCGCCACGGTCAATCGCGCGAAGACGCCCCGGCCCTCCGGCACAAGGGCTAGGCCCTGTTCCACCAGGCCATAGGACGGGGCGCCGGTGATCGGTCGCCCTTCATAGGTGACCGTGCCCGCCACCGGCCGCAGCAGCCCGCAGATGGCCTTCAAGGTGGTGGTCTTGCCGGCCCCGTTGGCGCCGATCAAAGCAACCATTTCCCCGCGCCCGACATAGAAGTCAATGCCTTTGACCGCACGGATGCCCCCGTAGGACACCTTGAGCCCCTCGACCCGCAGCAGACTCATGCGGGCGCTCCACCGAGATAGGCTTCGATCACCAGCGGGTCCCGTTGCACGAGCCCCGGCACGCCCTCGGCAATCTTGCGCCCGTAGTCCAGAACGGCGACGCGATCGCACAGGCCCATGACCAGCTTCACGTCGTGCTCGATGAGCAGAATCGTCACCCCGTCGGCACGGATGCGCTCCATGAGCCCGCGCAGGGCCAGCGTCTCCGTAGCGTTCATGCCGGCCGCCGGCTCATCGAGGGCCAACAAGGCCGGCCCGGTGGCCAGGGCTCGCGCGATCTCCAGGCGCCGCTGATCCCCGTAAGCGAGGCTGCCCGCCGCTGCGGAGGCGCGGCCCGTGACCCCCACGTAGTCCAACAAGGATTCGGCCCGGGCGCGGATCGCCGCTTCCTCCGAGCGTGTCGCCCGATCGCGCAGGACCGCGCCCAGAGCTCCCGCCCGGCTGCGCTGGTGGCACCCGACCATCACATTCTCCAGCACACTCATGTTGCCGAAAAGGCGGATGTTCTGGAACGTGCGGGCGACCCCAGCTGCCACCAATTGATGGGGCTTGGAACCAGTTAGATTCTCGCCTCGCACCAGCACCTTGCCGCGACTGGGCACGTAGAGCCCCGTGAGGCAGTTGAAGAGCGTGGTCTTGCCCGCTCCGTTGGGTCCAATGAGGCCAAAGATCTCCCCCGCCTCCACCGCTAAGCTCACGGCGTCCAGGGCGGTGAGACCGCCGAAGAATTTGCTCAGTTCGAAGGCTTCCAGAAGTGCCATTTCAGTCGGCAGCCGTGGCTTCGTCCGATTGCTTCTCTGGTCGGCGCAGGGGCGAGGGCCACAGCCCCTCCGGGCGCACCAGCATGACCAGCACGAGTGAGAGTCCAAACAACAACAGGCGCAGGCTCTCGGGATCGACCAGTACCTGCCCGAAGAGCTTTTGCTGTAGCGGGCCCGCGACGTGGCGCAGCGCCTCCGGGAGAATGGAGAGCATCAGCGCGCCCAGCACGACGCCCGCCACATGGCCCATCCCGCCGAGCACGACCATACAGAGCACCGAAACGGACTCCAGGAGGCTGAAGCTCTCCGGACTGACGAAGCCCTGCAGGCTGGCGAAAAGCCCTCCGGCCACCCCACCGAAACTCGCCCCCAGAGAAAAGGCCAGGAGTTTCACGTTACGCGTGTTGATCCCGCTGGCTTGGGCGGCGACCTCGTCCTCGCGGATGGCTGCCCAGGCGCGCCCGATTCGGGAATCCTGCAAACGGATGCAGACGAACATGGTACCCAGCGCAAGCACCAGGAAGCCGTAATAGTGCAGGTGGGTGGCCGGAAGTGCCACCCCCAGCAGATGCTGGGTGCGGCCGAAGGACCAGTCGCCCAGACGTAAGGGATCGATACCCGCGATGCCCTGAGGACCATTGGTGATGTTGATGGGCGCACCGAGGTTGTTCAGAAAGATGCGGATGATCTCGCCGAAGCCCAGCGTCACGATGGCAAGGTAGTCCCCACGCAGGCGCAGCGTGGGCGCCCCCAGAAGCAGGCCGAAGACGCCGGCGACCAGGGCGCCCAGTGGCAGGAGCAGCCAGAAGGGCAGATGCAGGTCGAACTGGGGCGACGCAAGCAGCGCCCAGAGGTAGGCGCCGACGGCATAGAAAGCGATGTAGCCCAGGTCAAGCAGGCCGGCGAACCCGACGACAATATTGAGCCCGAGAGCGAGCATCAGGTAGAGAAGCGCAAAATCCAGGATACGGACCCAGGTGCGGCCCAGACCCGCCTCCACCAGGAAGGGCAAAAGCGCCAGGGCAACGGCGCAAAGGACCCAGCCGACCCAGGGTCGCCGGCGCAGCGCTTCGGGGAGGCTCACGCGCGCTCGGCCACGCGCTCGCCCAGCAGGCCGCGCGGCCGCAGGACGAGGACGATGATCAACACCAGGAAGGCGAATACGTCCTGGTAGTTGCTACCCAGGAAGCCATCCGTGAGATCGCCGAGGTAGCCAGCGCCGATGCTCTCGATCAGCCCCAGAAGAACCCCACCCACCATGGCCCCGGCCAAATTGCCGATACCGCCAAGCACGGCCGCCGTGAATGCCTTCAAGCCCAGCAAGAAGCCCATGTAGTAATGTGCCACGCTGTAGTTAGCGCTCACCAACACCCCAGCCACCGCAGCCAACCCGGAGCCAATCGCAAAGGTGACGGCGATGATCCTGTCCACGTTGACTCCCATCAGGCCGGCCACCTGCGGGTTCTCTGCGGTGGCACGCATGGCCCGGCCCAGAGAGCTGAGGTGCACCAAAAGCAGCAACCCCGCCATGAGCGCGCCGGACACCAGGATGATGGCCAACTGCACGGTCGAGATGGAGGCGCCGCCAAAGTGCAGGGTGTGCACCGGCAGCAGGGGCGGGAAGCTGTGGTATTGGCGACCCCAGAGGATCATCGCCAGATTCTGCAGCAAAATGGATATGCCGATGGCCGTGATCAGTGGGGCCAGTCGGGGCGCCCGCCGCAGCGGGCGGTAGGCGATGCGCTCGATGGCGAGACCCAGGGCCATGCAGGCAAGCACGGCCAGCAGCAATGCCAGCAGCACGACAGCGAAGCCGGGCAGTCCGCTGCCCTGCAGGGCTGTCATGGCGGATAGCGCGCAGAGCGCCCCCACCATCACCACTTCGCCATGGGCGAAGTTGATCAACCCCAGGATCCCGTAGACCATGGTGTAGCCCAGGGCCACCAAACCGTAGACGCTGCCCAAGACCAGCCCGTTCAGCACCTGCTGGAGAAAAATGCTCAAGTGCGCACGCACCAGCAAAACGGCGCCCCTGGGCGCCGTCTGCTCCTCACCGGCCGTTCATCCGCGGGCCCATTCGGTCCGACAACCGAGGGTCCCAGACCAAAAACCTACTTGCCCACGGTCTCCAGGTACTCCCACTTGCCACCCCTGGCCTGGTAGAGGCTGATGGCGCCGCCCTTGATGTCGCCCAGTTCATCGAAGGCGATTTTGCCCGTGACCCCCGAGTAGTTCAGCTTGGCCAGTACCGGCATGTATTTCGCCGGGTCCGAGGAGTCGGCCTGCTTCATCGCCGCCACCAGGGCGTTCATGGCATCGAAGGCATAGGGCGCGTACAGTTGGATCTCCTGCTTGAAACGCGCCTTGTACCGGTCGGAAAACGCCTTGCCGCCCGGCATCTTCAGCAGGGGCACGCCAGCCGATGAGGCGAAGGCGCCCTCGGCCGCATCGCCTGCGAGCGTGACGAACTCCGGGGTCTGCCCGCCGTCGCCAGTGAGGAATTTGGCTTGCAGGTCCAGGCTCTTCACCTGCTTCATCATCGGTCCGGACTGGGCATCCATACCGCCATAAAACACCAGTTCGGCCTTCTTGCCTTTGATGCTGGTGAGAATCGCGTTGAAGTCCTGGGAGTTGTTGGTGGTGTGCTCCCGAGTGACGATGGTCGCGCCGGCAGCCTTGGCGGCGGTGGTGAACTCGTCGGCCAACCCCTGCCCGTAGGCGGTCTGATCGTCGATCACGGCGACGCGCTTGGCGCCGAGCTTTTTCGCGGCGTATTCACCCAACACCTTGCCCTGCTGGGCGTCGTTGGCCATCACGCGGAAGGAGGTCTTGAGACCCTGGTGGGTGTATTTGACGGCTGTAGCCGAGGGCGATATCTGGGGGATGCCCGCTTCGCTGTAGATCCTGGCCGCGGGAATACTGGTGCCGGAGTTCAGGTGTCCAACCACCCCCACTACCTTGGCATCCACCAGTTTCTGCGCGACGATGGTGCCCGTGCGCGGGTCAGCTTGATCGTCCTCGCTGAGCAGTTCGAGTTTGACCCTTTTGCCGCCCAGGGTAAGGCCGCTGGCATTGGCCTCCTCGAGGGCGAGGCGCGCACCATTCTCGTTGTCCTTACCGAGGTGGGCGATGTTCCCGGTGAGCGGGCTCACCTGACCAACCCTCACGACCGTGAGTTCATCCTTGCCGTACCCGGTCAACGCCACCGCCATGAGGCCTACTGCCATACCAAACTTCCACGCGCTCCGGGAGATCTTCATCTGCAAGTCCTCTAGTCGGTCAAGTCTTCACTTTTTTCAGGGGTACCTCAGATCTGAGGGAGGCCCCGATGCTCTGCGCGCCGATTATTGAGCCCCGTCAATTTAATGTCAAATGCGCCGTCGCCGCGTCCCTGGCCCCCTCCGACACGCCCCAGGCCGGGCCGAGGTTAAACTGTGCCTTTGTACTAAACGCCTTCCCCGTGCCAGTTGGCCACGCGCCTCGCCGCGAAAACGGAGTTCCCCGCCATGCAGCAGGACCGTCGTTTCCCGAACCTGTTCATCCTGGACCACCCGCTGATCCAGCACAAACTCTCGCACATGCGGGATCGCGCCACTTCGACCAGGACCTTCCGCGACCTCCTGCGCGAGATCACGCTGCTCATGGGCTACGAGGTGACGCGCAAGCTTCCCTTGACCACGCGCACCATCGAGACACCGCTGACCACCATGCAGGCCCCCGTCATCGCCGGCAAGAAACTGGTCATCGTGCCGGTTCTACGCGCAGGCGTCGGCATGGCCGATGGGCTGCTAGACCTGATCCCGTCGGCCCGCGTCGGCCACATCGGCTTATACCGGGACGACTCGCACCGCCCGGTGGAGTACTTGGTGCGACTCCCCGAGATCGAGGGCCGCACCTGCATCGTCTGCGACCCGATGATCGGTACCGGCTACTCCGCCGCCTACGCCGTGGACGTGCTCAAGCGCCGCGGCGTACTGGCGCGCGACTTACTCTTTCTTGCGCTCGTGGGAGCCCCGGAAGGTGTGGCCGTCTTCCAGGAGAAACACCCTGACGTCCCCATGTTCCTCGCCAGCTTGGACGACCACCTCGACGAGCACGCCTACATCGTCCCGGGGCTGGGAGATGCCGGTGATCGCCTGTTCGGAACCAAGAGTTGACGATCCCCTGCAATGAAATTGCAATCCAAGCCGCGCGATTTTTCATTAATTTCACAATTCTTGCATCTTGGTGCAATGCCCCGTACATTCCACTCCAGCACTTTGGTGTGAAACCTGCGGGCAGACGATGTGGTTCGACCCATCCGTCGCTTCAGGCTCAAACCTCGAGCAGTAGGCGTTAGTACCGAGGCAGGACCCGCCCTACGGCGGGCCAGCGGCGGAGGCCGGAGCGGAGACCCTATAAGAGAGCTACCCAGGAGCGCAAGCGGCATCCGCGCTCCTGGTTGCGGCCGGGCGGCGCCAGGTCCTGGCGCATTCAGTCCCACGCCTGCGCGGGGCTCGATCCGAAGTATTTATCGCCCGTACCTACCCCTCCTGTCCCTAAGGCCGCTTCGCTCTCGCCTGAGAACGGCCGGCACGCTATCGACTTGACTGCTACGTGGCCTTGAGTGTGACCTGCTGCGGCTAGCCACAAAGACAAACCGGCCACGACGGGCCGGTTCTCAGGGATGGAGACCCCGATTATTTCATCGCCAGGATCCATTCCACCAGCGTGGTGATGTCGCCATCGGGCACGTTGTTGGGAGGCATGGGAATCGCGCCCCACTTGCCGCTACCGCCGTTCTTAACCTTCAGCACCAAGGCCGCTTCCGCACCCTTGTCGCCTGCGTACTTCTTCGCCACCTCCTTATAGGCTGGGCCGACGAGCTTCGTCTCGATGGCATGGCAGGCGAGGCAATTGTACTTCTGCGCCAGTTGCTTGGCTTTCGCGGCATCCACATCCGCGTGGGCGGAGCCGGCCAGTGCAAGGCCAGCGACGGCAGCCACCAAAATCAGATTCCTCATGGGGTACCCCTTCTCCTTTGTGTAACGCTATTTTGAGCCATTTCGGCGGCAATTCTAGCGGGTTTTGACCAGCCACGGTTAGGCCCGGTTCCGGTCAAAGCGCGTCCAGCACCCCTACCAGCGCCTCGTAGGTATCCAGCGGTGCCAAGCAACTAACGCCTTGGCAAACCCAGGCGTTGACGACGCTCGGAACGGGCTTGTCGAGAACACCCGGCAACCCTTCCAAATGATCATCGGGGTGCAGGACCAGCACCGCACCGGTCGCGCGCCGCGACAGGCGCTCGAACCACGCTCGCGCTCCCGGGCCGCGCAGCACGACGATGGGCTCGGGGTGCTGCCACTGATGGGCACTCGCGCACAAGGTGGCCATGCCCGCCGGGTTGGCTGCCATGGAAGCGCGAAACGCGTCCAGGGTCCGCTGTGCGGCCCGCAGGTAACGCGGCTCGCCCAACAGGTGCCCCAGGCGCAGCAGGCTTTCGGCGGCGACGCCATTGCCGCAGGGCGTGGCCTGGTCATGCCCGGGCTTTGCTCGGTAGATCAGGGACTCGTGGCCGTGCCCGGTGAAGTAGAACCCCCCGTCGACCGCGTCCTCGAAGTTCTCCAACAAGCGATCGGCCAGGTCGCGGGCGAAGTTGAGGTCCTCCAGCCGGAAATCGGCCTGCAGCAGTTCCTGTTAGCGGCTGCGCAGAAGCGCGGGTTTGTGGCTGTCGCTGGCGGTTTTCCACCGCCGGCCCATGGGGGTGTCAGCGGAGGTTGAACCCGACTTGGCTCAGCGCACGGCGCAGGTTCTCGGCGGCGGCGAACATCGCA
>JANXRW010000002.1 GCA_025356655.1 Betaproteobacteria bacterium
GGCCTGAATGGGAAGGTTAAAGTCACACTGAGAAGATCCTACGGCTTTCGCACCTTCAAAGCCACGGAATTGGCGCTTTATCATGTACTTGGGAAATTGCCCGAGCCACCCATGGCCCACAGTTTCTGCTGACGAACCCAATTAACTTTGCAAGACGTTTGTCGAGCTTCGTTTGAGATAGACGATCATTAAACCGATCAGGGAATGCTGTGCGGTTGTAACGAATCCCAAGCCAGGAGCGCAATGCCGAAAGCGATTTGCCAGGAAAAGAATAGGCTGCATCAGGCACAAATTTCGCCAGATCACTTTTCGGGATGAGCCGTTTGGTGGTGGCGACCAATTCGATGATGTGGGGGGCGTCGTTGAACTCCACATCAACATGCAGCGTGCGTGGCGCTTTTGCCCAGAAATAGTTGCCGTCGCCCCTGAGAACATTTCGTCCGACAACAACTTGAACATCGAGCTCGATGTGGAGGTCATCATTTGCGAGATCGCAGTCGTGACTGATGACAACGACGCATGTGGCCCCAGGCGATGTTGGATGGGTCAACCCTAGTGCCTGAGCCGCCTCACCAGTGAGGATATGGCCCTGACGCCACGACGTGTTGCGAGTCCAGTTTGCTGCCATGCCATCCATATCGCTTACGCATTTTCATTGGATGCTGGGCGGCCCATATCAGATGGCTCCAAGCGCATTGAATTCTTATCGCCAAGCAAGGCATCAAGCTTTTCTCGTGCAGTCATTCCTCGCTTTTCGATCCGGACCAGGCGCTCAGCCGATTCCCTGCCATCGAACCCTTGAGCGATTAGCTCGGAAAAGGTTTTCCCTTGAGCAACGGTTCGCTGAAGAGTTAAGGCAGTTGGTTTAAATCCAGTTTCGATGAATACACGAGCAGCGGCTGCCAATTGAACAATTTTTGCCTGATGATGTTCCTTTGGCGTTTCACCATTTATCCAGTTGTAAAGCGTTTGACGCGACACCCCAAAAATCGCTGGAAGATGCGACATGGTGCGGCTGAATCCAACCTTTACCTCGTTCATCAGGTCGGTGTACGGGGCATAAGTGTTTTCCGCCGCGACTGGTGGACTTTTCAATATTGTGTAGGCGTCATAACCCTTCCGGGATAGAGCGAAATGCACACCTTCAACTCCGCCAGTGCCGCTTCGGCCAAAGCCGAGAAGCGGTCCGCCTTCAGCGACGGGAGCAGGTCTATAGATGGCACGAACAGGCTTGTGAGGAGCAGGTTCACCGTATTCGCCGACTGGTAACGCAAATCCGGGCATCATCACTTCTTCCAGGCTGCAAAAGCATATCGGGTGGCCGTCGTCTTAAATGCCGACCCGACTACTTTGTGAATAGCATCGAGGTGATCGGCAACCGCTTGTCTCGAGAACGGCTCACGAGACTCAACAAAGCCATCGTTATCCAGAATAGCGCTAACACCTGAAAAAGCTGCAAAGCGCTCTGTGATGCGCATGTTTCCGGGTTGCAGGTCAGGTGGAAAAGCGAGAAGCCCATCCTGTATGGCTACACGACTGAGCAGCTTAATGTTGCCTACTTCATTCATTGCTTCTGCATAAGAATACAAAGACCTCCCACCCAGTTTGGATGTCAACCCATGCACAGGCTCCTCCAGGTACTGCTCTATAGTCTCACCGTGCTGTGGCATTACGCGATCCAGGTAGCGTAGGCCCACCCGCTCAGTGAATGCGAGCGTTACGGCATCATGAACAATTTTTAAACCTTCCAGAAAACAGGCCGAGAAGGTTTCGAACCGCCCATAATTTGTGGATTGCAAGGTAAGGCTTTGACCGTCGAGGATGAAGAGGTGAGTCCTCTCGACGTTTCCGAGTTGGAATCTTTCCTGCGAAACTGGGGTTGGGATCGGGGACTGCCCTTCTTGGACGGTAAGCTGAATCGCGATAATCTGTTGGCGATTGAAGTCTGGATAGCCCGCGTGCCGGAAGCTCTCTTGGATGCTTGGCAAGAAGTCTCCAAGCTTCAAAATCGGGTTGAACCGCACTTGGGCCAGTGTTAGGTACACGGGCGGATTTTTTAGTGGGGCTCCCATTGATCATCTCCATTGAGCAAGCGGAAGTTTACACTCTGGTTGACATTTCGGCAAATTCAGTCGTGGATGCCCCTAATTAGATGGGGGTTGATCCGTTCCTGCGGCGAGTTCGGGTGGCGCTGTAGGGATCGAACGGACACTAAAAGAGATCGCTGCTTTCAGCAGGACCTCGTCCTGAAGAAAGCACTCGTGCTGGAAGAAATTCAGGTGTCTGTAGCGCTTGACCTCGGTGTCGTGCACCGGGTGCTGTCCGGCCGCCTCGGGGTGCGCAAATCGGCTGCCGGCGGTGAAGTCCAGGTCGATGGTCAGGGACTTCTGCGCAGCGTCGAAGTCCACGCCCCGGACGTACCAGGGCTCCGAGATGCCGAGGGCGGCGGCGAACAGTTGGTTGCTCATGGCGGGGCTTCCCAATCGAGAATTGAAAGCCCGATTCTGCCCCGGCCGGACAACTGTGGCAGGCAAGAAGGCGGCCGTAGCCTCAGGCATTCATGCCACCAGCACCCACTCGAAAATCAATAGAGCCCGACCTAGCCGGGCCCATCACCATCGCGATCCGGTGCACGGACCCCTGAGCTGACACAGGTTCACTCTGACAACGCCCCGCGACCGCCGCGTAGCAAAGACCGAGCGCCATTCGGGTGGAGGGGTGCTTCCTCGAGCCGAGCGATCTTGCGTTGCGCGCGCGCGTTGGCCAGAGCGCTATGCTGGGTTGTGGATTGCGGGTGTTT
This sequence comes from Betaproteobacteria bacterium, assembly GCA_025356655.1. Lineage (GTDB taxonomy): Bacteria > Pseudomonadota > Gammaproteobacteria > Burkholderiales > SHXO01 > SHXO01. The sequence continues at coordinate 2,801 of JANXRW010000002.1, forward strand.
TCCGATTCCAGTGGTTTGAAATAGACGGATCGTTTTTCTCCGTCTGGTTGCCGCTTTTCCAGGCAACCAGGGTGTGGTCATGAATTGACTCGTGGACGGACCGTTTTCCCGCCGCCTCTGGACTTCGTGCCATTCAGCCACTTCGAGTACCTGGTCGATCAGTTCGCCGCCAATCATGGGATTCTGCACTTCCACGGCCTGGAATCACCTGATGTGCATTATGTATGCGCAACTCACCCGTCGGGAGGGCCTCAGAGACCTCGTCGCCTGCCTGAACTCCCACCGCTCCAAGCTCGACCCGCGAACGAGCGGCGCGACTGCCGGCTGTTCGAGGCAGTCAGAAAGCGCATGATCGCCGCCGCAGTCCAACTTCATCAGAGCGAGGATGCCGGCCGGGGACTCCGCGAACCGCTGTACGCCCTGTATTCCAGCACGATCGACCTGTGCCTGACGCTGTTCCCCTGGGCGGATTTCCCCTCCACCAAGGCCGCGGTGAAGGCACGTACCATCATCGACTTGCGTGACGCCATTCCCGTATTCGTACACATCACCACGGGCAAAGTCCACGACGTCGATGCCATAGGGCTGCACGTGAACCGGATCAAGCGCTATGAAACCGGCACCGCGCAGCCGTCCCTCGACGGATTGAAGAAGCTCGCCGGGCCTTGCACCTCACCACCGATTCGCTGCTGTTCGAAGAGTCCAAACGAGGACCCGTTGATGGCTTCCTGTTCCAGTTCAAGGCCGTCCGCCAGTTCGATGAGGAAGAGAAGAACGTCGTGCGCTCGGTCATCGACGGCCTGATCCTCAAGCACCAAGCACGCCGCCTGCTACAGCCTGATCCACCCGGCCCAACCCAAGCCAGATCCGTCAAGGGAACCTCGACTCCCCAGAAGAGCGCACAGTATCGGCAACGCTGACGCCAACCAAGCACCAGTTCCTGCTCTCCTACCGCACATCGAAGTCCCGCATCCTCGCCCTGCGCAATCAGCGCGCGATTCTCGATGCCGATCTTGCCGCGCTCTATGACGTGCCGACCAAACGATTCAATGAGGCGGTCAAGCGCAACTTGGCTAAGTTCCCCACCGACTTCATGTTCATCCTGACCGCCGCTGAGTTCGCGGCTTTTAGGCCGCAATTTGCGAGCTCTCAAACACCGGACGTGGTGGCCGACGCTATCTGCCCCAGGTGTTCACCGAGCACAGAGCCCCGATGGCTGCACCCTCCTCAACAGCCCCAGAGCCATCGAAGTCTCCCTGTTCGTCGTCCGCGCCTTCGTCCACCTGCGCGAGCTCGCCCTCACGCACAGGAATCTCGCCAAGCGCCTCGACGATCTCGAACAGAAGACCGACCTGCTCGCCGTGCAGCACGACACCTCCCCCCTACACGCCCGCCTGCCGCCTGCCTCTCGCTGCTCCACCGCCCAGCCCTCCTTCCCGGTGGCCAAGAGCATTATCAAACTGCCGGTGGATTGCGCTTTAGACTGCGACCCAACACCTCCCGGTCGGGATTCACCTCCAACGCCGCGCTCTTGATCTCCTCCCGCCCCAATCGCTGCCGGCAGCATGTGCCGGTCGTCCGTGAAGATGTGCACCTCCTCTCGCCATCGGCTGATCGCGACGTAGTACGAGGATTCGTTGGCCGTTGGGCTCCGCGTATCCGCCTCGATCAGCACCCGGTCCACCGTTTGCCCCCGCGCAGCGTGTACCGTCAAGGCATCGCCGTGGTCCAGGTGCAGCGGCTTCGAGGTGTCCGGCCCAATGCGCTCTCCATCCCCCTTCGCCAGCGTCACCGTCTGCCGATCACTTTCGATGGCCACCACCGTTGCACGCCCGAAATTGACGATGCCACGCGCGTGGTCGTTGCCCGTCAGTCGCACGACATCCCTCGCGCGAGGCTTCCCGATAGACCGTCAGGTGCGTCTGCACCGCAGCGCGCCACATCACGCGTTCCCCTGTCCGTCCGCTCCGGCGTGACCCGGCCGGCGGCACCCCCGAGCACCCTCGCTAGGTCGCCCCGCTCCAGCCCCGAGCGAGGGGTAGGCCTTCTGCGCCTGCACCACATCCCCTGCTTGGTAAGGCAGCGAGCTGCGCGCCGCGTTCGTTCCGGCCACGATCAGGGGCCGTGTGCGCGCGTCGGCCGGCTGCAGCGCATAGCGTTCGGCAATAGCTCGGTGGCGATTTTGGACGCTCTTAACGTGATCGACGGGTTGGCCGCGGCTTCTTTGGTGAGCGACGTAAGATCGCCCTTGTTGCTTTTTTAGGTCCTCCAACCGCTGCTGGGGTGAGCTAATCGGTGATCGCTTAAATATGCTTCGCGCATGGGCCTTGACCCTGTCACTCGCAGCAAAATGGCCCGACACAGGCTGCACGTGCTAGCATTTCGCCGGGCGCCATGATGCGCTCGCGGCACGGCTCCCCGTGCTAGCGACAAACTCAACTCGAATGGAGTTCGGAGACCATGACACTGCCCCGCGCCGCATGCATTCTACTTATTTCACTCTGCCTAACATCCACCCATGCCGTGGCGGCCACATGGTCTAATATCTTTGTTTTTGGGGATAGTCTCGCGGACGCCGGAAATAATTTCATAGGCCTCAATGGCCAGACCACGCCCACACCAATCAGCGGCAACGATTTCATCGCGCACGACCCCTACGCATCCACCCGCTACAGCAACGGGCCCGTCTGGGTCGAGGACTTCGCCGCTCACCAGGGGTTCGCCTTGAAGCCTTCGCTCCTCGGCGGCACCGATTATGCCTTCGGCGGCGCTACCACGAGTGGCCCTGATCACACCGCGCCCACCCTGTTTGACCAAGCGGGGTTCTTTCTGAAGGATTACAAGGCGGCGGCGCCGTCGGACGCGCTCTACCTGATCGAAGGCGGCGGGAACAATGCCCGCGATGCCCTTGAGGTCGCGGCGGCCAGCGCCAATCCGCTGGCCGCCCTCAGCATCGTCGCGCAGGCCGCCACCGCTTACGCGCAAGACGAGTTGCAGTTGATTTCATTACTGCGCAGTAAGGGCGCGCGGACCTTCCTGGTAGCGAACGTGCCCGACCTCGGGCGCAGCCCCGCGGTCATGGCTGGCGGGTCAGGCGCAGCGGCTGCGGCCACTTTTGTCGCACAACTCTTCAACCAAGCCCTACAGACCATCCTACCGGTGCCCGGAGTCACGCTCTTCGACGACTACACGACTATCGATGCGGTCCTGGATCATAGGAACTCGCATGGGCTCACGAATGTCACGGACGCCTGTGCCGCAGGGCCAGCGGTGTGTACAACGCCCGAGAGCTATTTTTTCTGGGATGGGATACATCCCACGGCAGCCGGGCATCGGTTGATCGCCGAGGCCGCCATCTCGGCAATCCCGGAGCCGTCTGCGGCCGCCCTGATGTTGCCTGCCTTGGGGTTGCTCGCCCTGGCTCGCCAACGCCGCCGGGCCTGAAATAGCGCGGGCCGTCGTTTAGCGCTCGACGAAGGCCCGCTCGATCACATAGTCACCGGGGCTACCCGTGTGCGGGGACACGCAGAAGCCCGCTTCGTCGAGCAGACCGCTCAGGTCCTGCAACATGGCCGGACTGCCACAGATCATCGCCCGGTCGCGGACCGGATCCAGGGGTGGGAGCCCCACGTCTTGGGCGAGTTTGCCGCTGCGGATCAACTCGGTGATGCGGCCGCGGTTCCGGAAGGCCTCGCGCGTCACGGTCGGATAATAGATCAGCCGCTCTCGCACCTCGTCGCCGAAGTACTCGTTGCGCGGTAACTCTTCCATGATGTATTCGGCATAGGCCAGCTCACTCACCGTACGCACACCGTGGACCAAGACCACGCGCTCGAAGCGCTCGTAGGTCTCCGGATCGCGGATGATGCTCATGAACGGTGCCAGCCCGGTACCGGTGGCGAACAGGTACAGGTTCTGGCCCGCACGCAGGTCGTGCAGCACCAGAGTTCCGACCGGCTTGCGGCTCACCAGAATCTCGTCACCGGGAGCGACGTGCTGCAGGCGCGACGTCAGGGCGCCGTGGGGAACCTTAATGCTGAGGAACTCAAGGTGGTCATCGTAATTGGCGCTCGCAATACTGTAGGCGCGCAGCAGCGGTCGGTCCTCCATCGGCAGGCCAATCATGACGAAGTGGCCATTCTCGAAGCGCAGGCTCTGCGACCGCGTCGTGCGAAAGCTAAATAGCGAGTCGTTCCAGTGGTGCACATCCAGTACGGTCTCAGTTCCGATCGTCGCCATTTGCTGTCCCGCCGCAGGTCATTTCGAAGGAGCGAACTCTAGCAAGGGGCGTTATTTCTAAAAAGATGGTAATTTATATATAATTCATTCATTAAACTGATAAAGCTCATGCGCCATACCCTGCGCCAGCTCCAGGTGTTCACCGCCGTGGCTCAAAGCGGTACCGTTTCCGCCGCAGCTGAACGCCTGTCCATGTCCCAGTCGGCGGCCAGCACGTCACTCGGGGAGTTGGAACGCCAGTTCGCGTGCCAGCTCTTCGACCGTCACGGCAAGCGACTGCGCCTGAACGCCACCGGTGAGTTAGTCCTGCCGCGCGCTCGCGAAATGCTTGATCGCGCCGCGGAACTCGAGGCCCTGCTCGAGGGATCTCGGGGATTTGGTCCGCTGCACGTGGGCGCAACGCTGACCATCGGCAACTATCTTGGCACCTTGCTGGTGGGCGAATTCCTCACCCGCCACCCGGGCAGTCGCACCACCCTGGAAGTGGGCAACACCACCCGAATCGCTGCCCGGGTGGCGGACTTTGAGTTGGATCTGGGCCTCATCGAAGGCGAATGCCACGACCCGGCCTTACGGATCGAGACCTGGGTGGCGGACGAACTGGCGGTATTTTGCGCGCCGGAGCACCCGCTGGCTGGCCTGACCGATGTGCCCATGGAGCGGATGCTGGCAGAATGGTGGATCGTGCGCGAAGCCGGTTCTGGAACCCGTCAGACCCTCGATCGAGCGCTTGGCCCCTGGCGAGCCCGCTGCCGCGTCCGCCTGGAGCTGGAGCACACGGAAGGCATCAAACGTGCCGTCGAGGGGGGCCTGGGTATCGGCTGTGTCTCCCGACTGGCCCTGAAAGACGCCTTCCGGCGCGGAAGCTTGGTGGAGATCGGACTTCCCGGACTGGACCTGCAGCGCAGCTTTTACTTCCTCCTGCACCGGGAGAAGTACCGGACCCCCGGCGTGGAGGCATTCCTCGCCCTATGCCGAGAGGTCTCTGCCGGGGCAAGCCGCAGCGACGACATCGTGCTGCCGCTGCAACGCTTGGGGGCTGGCCCGGCCTGAGGCCTCAGGTGCCCGTACCTGGCACCACGAACGCTGCGATCGCCAGGGCGTAGCCCTGCACCCCCAGACCCACGATGATCCCGCGGGCGACCGGGGAGATGTGGGAGTGATGGCGGAACTCCTCGCGCGCGTGGACGTTGGAGATGTGCAGTTCGATCACCGGCACGCTCGCCCCCTTGATGGCGTCGCGCAGAGCGATGGAGGTATGCGTGTAGGCCCCGGCATTGAGCACCACGCCGCGCAACCGTCCCGCCGCCACTTCCCGCCCAGCCTCCTGAAGCCAGTCCACCAGGTCGCCCTCGTGGTTTGACTGGCGGCATTCCACGCGCACGCCCCTCGCCTCCCCTTCGGCCTTGCACAGAGCCTCTACGTCGGCCAGGGTATGTGCGCCGTAAACCCCAGGCTCGCGCACGCCGAGCAGGTTCAGGTTAGGACCGTTGAGGACCAAGATGGCGGACATACAGACTCTCCCGGAAGGTGGACAGGTGACAAGCGAGCATTATCGCCTCAGGCACGCCCGTGCGTCAGCAGCCCTGGGGCCCGGTGTGAGTGTGCGGGCTCGATCAGGGTCAAGGACGATCTGGGCCCTGCCCCGGCAAAGTGTTACCCTCGCGGGCGGGGGACTCCGCAAGACCTAAGACAGGAGGAGACGGGATGAAGGGGGTAACGAAGGCGATAGCACGCAGGGCAGCGCCCGCGCAAGCGGCGGTCCGCTTGGACATGGCTGCGGCGGCGCTGGTGGCGCTCTGTGTGAGTGGCGGTGCCACAGCGCAGACACCGGGCAGCGTGTTTCGGGACTGCCCCGACTGCCCTGAGATGGTGGTGGTTCCCGCGGGCGAATTCATCATGGGCTCCTCGGCCGCGGAGAGCGGTCAGACCGACGAGAAGCCCCAGCACTTGGTTCGCATCGCGCGGCCCTTCGCCCTTTCCCGCTTCGAGATCACCTTCGACGAATGGGACGCCTGCACCGCCGCAGGCCGCTGCACGCACCCCGGAGATGACGATCTGGGTCGGGGCCGACGACCTGCAATCAACGTGGGTTGGCCCGAGGCACGCGCCTATGCGGCTTGGCTTACCGAGCGCACCGGCAAGTCCTATCACCTCGTCGCCGAGGCACAGTGGGAGTATGCCGCCCGGGCCGGCACCACGACGCCCTGGTTCTGGGGCGAGGCGGAGAGCAGCGCGGGATCGAGCAAGGCCTGCCGTTACGCCAACACGCACGACGAGAGTAGCCACGTGGCACACCCCAACTACATCTGGTCCAGCCAGCCCTGCGACGACGGCTTCCCGGAAACAGCTCCCGTGGGCAGTTATCAGCCCAATCCCTTCGGCCTGAGCGACATGCTCGGCAACGTGAGAGAGTGGGTTGAGGATTGCCACCACGCCAGCTACGCGGGTGCACCCGCCGATGGCAGCGCCTGGACCGAGGCAAGTTGCGAGCAGCGCATCGTGCGCGGGGGCTCCTGGTTCGACGGTGCGCAAAGCTCTCGCGCCGCCTACCGGCACACGGTCCCAGAAACGCACAGGAACTATCAGGTAGGGCTACGGGTAGCTCGCGATTTGGCTCCTTGAGGTCAAGCCGCCCGGCCTAGGCCAGAGGGGCCGCCCTTTCCCCTCGCAGGCCGACGCCAATGAGGACGGTGCCCTGGAATTACTGGGATGCCGTCTCTGCAGCACCCAAGCGGGGCTTCGGCCTGCTAGCCCTGGAAGTCAAAAATCTTCGTCATGGGTGCCCACTTCGCCCCATGGGGTGTCCAGGGCGTCGGCGCCTGGAACTGCCACATGAGATCCTCCCACTCCCGGATGACCGGGTCAGTGAGCGAGGCACGGCGCAGGGCCTCGCCATCGTAACGGGCGTCATCCGTATTCATCACCATGGTGAGACGAGTGCCCAGCCGGTAAATCTCCATGGCCGTCACGCCGTGGCGGCGCAGATGCTCAAGCACTTTCGGCCAAACCGCTCGATGGTGTTCCTCGTACTGCGCGATCAAACGCGGATCATCCTTCAGATCCAAGGCAAAAAGATGCTGCATCCGGTGTCCCCTGCTTAGCCGAGCGCGCGGTCGAGGTGGGTGTACCCGCCATCAACGAACAGCCACTGGCCGGTGGTATGGCTGGCGCAGCCGGAGATCAGAAATACGACCGTTTCGGCAATTTCTTTACAGGTCGTCATGCGCTGCCCCAGTGGGATGCGGCGGGTTATCTCGGCGAGCGTCGTCTGGGGATCCGTAAAATTCTCTAGCCAACGGGCATACAGCGGTGTCATCACCTCGGCCGGAATGACGGCGTTGACCCGGATTCCGTCCTTCAGAAGCTCCGCCGCCCACTCGCGCGTCAGCGCCAGTTGGGCACCCTTGGCGGCCACGTAGCCGCTCGTGTGCCCCTGTCCGGTCAGCGCGGTCTTCGAGGAGATGTTCACGATGGCACCCCGGCTCGCACGCAGGTGCGGCAGGCACAGGTGGGCCATGAGGTAGTAGTGGCTCAGGTTACCCCACAGCGACGCCTGGAAGGCCGTCAAGCCATCCTCCAGACCGATGTGGTCGTTGACCCCGGCATTATTCACCAAGCCGTGCAGGGACCCCAGCGCGTGGGTGGCGGCACGAACCGCCTCCCGGCAGGCCCCTTCCTCGGTGAGTTCTACTCGGTAGAAGCGCGCCCGGGGCTGCAGGGTGAGAAGTTCCGCCTCGAAGGCGGGCTCGAGCACGTGGCGCGCGAGAATCACGGGAATCGCGCCCTCCCGGGCAAGAGCAAGCGAGATGCCCGCCCCGATGCCCGAGCCACCACCGGTCACGATCACCGGCTTCCCGGCAAGGTCAAGGTTCATGTTCCAGCCTTCCCATGAGAACGCGGGCCCCAGGGGGCATCCCCCCCCGGGGATTGGCGACTCACGCTCAGTCGTAGAGGACCGCGGCGATCTTGGGCTCGTCGATGTTGCTCTTGTCATACCAGTAGAAGCCAGTGTCGATGACTTTAGGCAATTTCTCGCCCTTGAGGGCTTTGACCGCAGCTTCCACGGTCTTGTAGCCGATGCCCACGGGGTTTTGGGTGATGGCCCCAGCCATGGCACCGCTGCGGATCGCGTCCTTCTGCTGCTTGCCCGAGTCGTAGCCGATGATCACCACCTTGCGCTTCATCTCGCGCGTGCCGTTGACCACGCCGATGGCCGAGCCCTCGTTGGCGCCGAAGATGCCCTTGAGGTTCGGGTAGGCCTGCAGAATCGACTTGGTGATCTCGGTGGATTTCAGGTGATCGCCACCACCGTACTGAATACTCACCACCTTGACTTTGGGGTGTGCGCTCTTCATACGCTCGACGAAGCCGTCGCGCCGGTCGATGCCCGTGCGGCTGGTCTGGTCGTGGCAAACCACTGCTACTTCGCCGGCGTCGCCGATCAAACCCGCCATTTTGTCGGCAGCAAGGGCAGCAGCAGCCTTGTTGTCCGTCGTGGCGGTCGTGACGGGGATGTCGCTGTCCACACCCGAGTCAAAGGCAACCACGGGAATCTTGGCAGCCTGCGCCTTCTTCAACAAGGGGATCGCCGCCTTGCTGTCCAGTGCAGCGAAGCCCAGCGCCTTGGGATTCTTGGCAAGCGCGGCGGCGAGCATGTCGATCTGCTTATCCACCATGGCTTCGGTCTCGGGGCCCTCGAAGCTCACCTTCACATCAAGATCCTTGGCAGCTTTCTCCGCGCCGGATTTCACCGCCTGCCAGAACTGGTGCTGGAAGCCCTTGGACACCAGCGGGATATAGGCCTGCTCGGCGAACGCTGCTCCGCTCATGGCAAGCGCAGCGCCCAGTCCGAGGGCCATGGTCAAAACCTGTCTTCTAAACATCTGTTTTCTCCTCATACGTCGTTGTAAACCGAGTCTCCCCGCAAGGGGACCCGGGGTACTGCACTTTGCCAGGCGAAGCCGCCCGGTTCCTTGATCCACTACTGACGCCTCAGGCCCCCTGCCGCGCTCAATTGCGCCGCCGGCGGAGCATGTCGGTATAGACGGCGGCCACAATAATGACCCCAGTGACCACGGTCTGCCACTCCTGGGCCACCGAGAGGATGCGTAGGCCATTGGTGAGGACACTCATGATGAACGCGCCGATGATGGTACCCAAAATCGTTCCTGTGCCGCCACTCAAAGAGGTGCCGCCGATCACCACGGCGGCGATAGCGTCGAGCTCGTAGCCCTGCCCCAGTGCTGGCTGCGCGGAGTTCAACCGGGAGGCAATGAGCAGGCCGGCGATGCCGCAAATGCCCCCGGAGACGCTGTAGATCACGATCTTCCAAAAATCCACGTTGACCCCGGAGAGCCGCACCGCCTCCTCGTTGCTCCCTAGTGCGAAGGTGTAGCGGCCCAAGATCGTGCGCCCGAGCACGACGCTCGAGGCTACGGCTACCAGGAAGAGGATCAGCACCGCATTCGGGATCGGTAGCGAGGGGACCAGGTAGCCGATGAAGGACTCCTGGGAAATCATAGAAAATTCTGGGGTGTCATTGAAATAAATGGGCTTAGTGCCGGAAATTACCAGGGACAATCCCTTCAGTAGCATCATCATGGCCAGCGTGGCGATGAAGGGCGGGATTTTAAGTTTGGCGATGAGGATTCCCGAAATCATCCCGCACAGGGCCCCGCCGAGGACTGCGGCAAGGATACCCACGTAGATCGGCATTCCCCAGTAGGTGAGGAAGACGCCCGCCATGACCGAGCAAAAGGTCATGAGGGTGCCCACGGAGAGGTCGATGCCGGAACTGATGATGACGTAGGTGCACGCCACGGCCAACACACCGTTCACAGCGGTGGCCTGCAAGATGGCGACCATGTTGTCCGTCTGCAGGAAGTTCGGTGAGGCAACCGTGAAGAACACCATCAGGGCTAGCAGGCTAGCAAACGCGAGGAGCTTCTGGCGGGTCGCCGGGTTGAAGAGCCGCGCGCGCAGGGCGCTCAACCCACCTGGGGAGGGTGCCGGGGCAATTTCGACGCGGGATCCGGTATCACTGTTCATAAGCGTCACTCCGCCGTGAGGGTTTCGCGTTGCGTGGCCAGGTGCATGATGCGCTCCTGGGAGGCTTCGCCGGCGGCCAGTTCGCCGGTGATGCGGCCCTCGCACATCACCAGGATGCGGTGGCTCATGCGCAGGATCTCCGGGAGTTCCGAGGAGATCATCACGATGGCCTTGCCCTGCCCGGCCAGCGCGTTGAGCAATTTGTAGATCTCCGCCTTGGCGCCCACGTCGATGCCGCGCGTGGGTTCGTCAAAGAAAAGGATGTCGCAGTCGCGCAGGAGCCACTTGGCGATCACGACCTTTTGCTGATTACCACCGGAGAGCAGACGTACCTGCTGCACGACCGATGGGGTGCGGATATTCAGGCTGCGCACGAGACGCTCGGCGGCCGCACGAATAGCACCCTGTTGCAGGAAGATCCCTGCCTGCAGGAACCTGCGCATGCTCGATAGTGCGATGTTGCTCTCAACATCTAGCCCGGTGGCGAGACCGAACTGCTTGCGATCCTCCGAGAGGTAGCCGATGCCCAGTTCCACGGCGTGCCTGGGCGTGCGGATCTGCACTGGGCGCCCGCGAACCCTCACCTCGCCGCTGTCCACCCGATCGGCGCCGAACACGGCGCGCGCCACCTCCGTGCGTCCCGCCCCCATGAGTCCCGCGAGCCCCAGCACCTCACCGCGGCGGACCTGGAAATTCACGTCGCGGATGGCTGCACCCCGGTTCAGGCCGCTCACCTGCAGCAGCACCTCGTTGCCAGAGGTATCAGGGACGTGGCGTTCCTCCTGGGCGAGCGCGCGTCCCACCATCATACCGATCACCGTGTCCACGCTGGTGGTGGCAGTGGGTATCGTTCCGATGTATTGCCCGTCGCGTAGGACCGTCACCCGGTCGGAGATCTGCTTCAACTCGTCCATCTTGTGCGAGATGTAGACAATCCCCACGCCCTGCTGCTTCAACTGCTCGATAATGCGGAACAGTTCGGCGATTTCGGCATTATTCAGCGCCGCCGTGGGCTCATCCATGATGAGCACCCGCGAGTCGAAGGACAGCGCTTTGGCGATCTCCACCATCTGCTGCTTTGCCACGGTGAGCGAGCCCACGCCGGTGCGCGGGTCCAAGTGCAGGTGCATGCGCTGAAAGATGGCCCCGGCGCGGGCATTGAGCGCTTCCTCGTCGAGGAATAGCCTGAAGCGGGTGCGTGGCTCACGCCCGATGAAGATGTTCTGTGCGGCGGTGAGATGGTTCATCAGGTTGAGCTCCTGATGGATGATGCTGATCCCCAGGGCTTGCGCAGCCCTGGGACTGCGGATCTCAACCGGCTCGCCCGCCAGACGGATCTCCCCGCTATCCTTCTGGTAGACCCCGGCCAGGATCTTCATCAGCGTTGATTTCCCAGCGCCGTTTTCTCCCATCAGCGCGTGGACCTCGCCATGGAGGAGTTCGAACTGCACGCCATCGAGGGCCTGGACACCACCAAAGGCTTTGGACAGCCCGCGCACGGAAACGAGCGGGAATGCGTTCATGCGACCGCCCCCAACCCATAGAAAGCACGCGCGGTACCGCCCCAGACCTCTGTCTGCTCACCCGGGGTGAGTTCCCCGATCAGCACCTCGCAGATGTCTATCCACCCCGCATGATCAGACGCCAGCGTGAGCACCGGCCAGTCGCTACCCCAGGCGAGGCGCCCGGGGCCGAACCAGCGCAGCAGTTGATCCCAGACTGGCCGCACGGCTTCCAACCCACGTGCAACTGAGCCCAAGGCTCGCGGCCCGGCTTCGGTGAGCAGGCCCGAGAACTTACACACCACGCCCCGATGGGCCGAGAGCGCCGCCATATGCTCGCGCCAAGTGTCTACCCAGGGGTCTTGCCAACCCCGAGCGAGTTTGGGCTTCCCGGCATGATCAATGACCACGGGCAACTCCGGATGGCGTTGAAGGAATCGGCGCAAGGGCCCCAAGTGCTCCGGACGCACCAACGCATCGAAGCGCAGGCCCAAGCGCTGCAGCGCCTGCACGACTGGGGCGCAGGGCGCCCGCTCGATCCAGTCCACGGGTAGGTCCTGCAGCATCGGGCGCACGCCCTTAAACTTCGGATGCTGGCTCCACCGCAGGAGCGTCTCTGCCGCCTCTGGGCGCTGAAGATCCACCCAGCCCACGACGCCCGCCACCGAATCCTCATCGCCTGCTAAGTCCAGCAGAAATTCCGTCTCTGCCTCCGTGTCGGTGGCCTGCACCAGGATGGTTGAGCCAATGTCATGGGTGGCGAGCAGGCCCTGAAGCCCCTCTGGCAGAAAGTCCCGGCATAGCGGCGCCACTGCAGGATCCTGCGGACGCAGCCAAGCGTAGTCGCCGCGAGCCAAGCGCCAATAGTGCTGGTGGCTGTCGATCCGCGATCTCATGACGAGGTACGCCGGCGATCGCAGGAACATCCAGGGCTGCGGTAGATAAAGGACAAGAGCTGAGGCATCGGCTCCCCGGGGGCACCGGGAGTGAGTAGACGGATGCCGATTCTAGCCTGGCTTCCATCAGGAAAATGACGCCACACACTGCCGCATAGCAACAGAAAATCCCCTTCGAAGCGTCCTGTGGAGCAGACTCCGCCTGAGTTTACAGGGTAGACTGCCCCGCGGTGCCGGGGCAAAATCAGCGACTCGCCGCGCTGCGGTAAACGCGAAAACCCGCGAACAGCACTGATCCGGTAGGACGGCGGAGACCTAGGCCCCTGAAGCGCTCAAGGACCATCCAGAGAGGGTGCTATCCTCCCTCGGCTGCAAGAAGTGCGGGTCTTCTCCGCTCCTGCGCGGTGGACCGCCCGCACCACGGCAGAGAAAAGCGCGTTGTTCAGCGCCGAGAAACGGATCGCCCTGAGGTAGGGCCAGACATTGCCGAGTCCCGCTGCTTAGTCGCCCGTGACCAGCAATCACACGGAGGCCCCAGCGGCCCAGTTTCATTGACAGGGGGAGCCAAGCGGTCCCCCATATCCCAGCCTAGCCTAGTGCTGGCGGCGGGGGACAGCTACCCCGCACCCGCCATGTGCCCTTTAGTCGTCCCGGCGCTCGGGGCGCACCGCGTTGAAGACGTCAGGGCCGAAGGGCAAGAGCCCCGGAGCGGCGGCAAAGCCCAGGTGGCCGTGACCGTCGTCCCCACCGTCGAGGCACAGGAGGCCCTCATAGGTGCGCAGGGCCGAGTAGTGGTTGTAGAAGCCGGTGGTGTTGACCGAACCCGGCACGATGTAGCGGGGGTTGAACACCACCGCGCCCACCTGACCACCCCCCGGGTAGGGAAAAGTGCCCGGGGCAGGCGGCGCCTGCGCGCGGAAGATGGCAACAACGGGGCTGAAGCCGGAGTTCGACACGTTCGCTCCGGGCTGCTCGTTGCAGCAGGCGCGGCTGTCTGCGGTCTTGCCCGTGGGGTTCGCCTCGTCGAAGGTGAGCACAACGAGGGTCTTCCCACGCTTGTAGGCCGGAGAGTTGCACAGGAGGGGCATCCAATGCTTGAACCACAGATCCAGCCCTGCCAGGTCACCCACGTGGATGCCCTCGGCGTTCAAGCCCGCACATTTGGCGTCGTGGCCGTCGTTGCAAGGGTCCGGCGTGATGAAGGCAAACCGCGGCGTGCTTTCCTCCTTCGCCAGATCCTGCGCTAGGTGTCCCGTAAAGGTGTCAGGCAGCCCGCCCACGCCCGGGATCAGTTTGCCCAGGGAAACGACATTCGCGTCACCAGCCTCCTGGCGATCGATCACCGAATGGAAGTAGACGAAAGGATTGTGACGGGTGGCGTACTGGGAGCCGGGCGAGGCACTATTGGAGTCGTCGATGCTACCAAGGGGTGGGTCGCGCAAGTCGTGCCGCCGGTGGGGTCGGGCGTACCGAAGTCGCGCACGGGATCGCCCCCCATGCTCTGCGCGTACATGCGCCAGGATGCAGCGTGAGTCTTGCGATTGGGCCGCTTGACCGCATCGAGTTGGTCCGCAATGGTCCGCGCCCCGTGCGAGATCGTGCTGGGTGCCGGAAAGACGCAGCCGTCACCGACCACTTGCCCGGGGAAGGCCACGGCATCGGGAGCGTCATAGCCGGGGGGGATCTCCGTGAACCCGCCTTTGAGCTTGTTGAAGGGCGGAACCAGCGTCGAGAGGTCCAAGCGATCGTTGTTGACGGAGGCAGTGGGCGCCTAGCCGGAGACCTGGGCGATGTAGTTCCCCAGGCTGACGTGCGAGGTGCCGAAGTAGTTCTGGATCAGTTGGCCCTGCTGGAGGAGCACCGCGTTCAGATAGGTAGCGGGAGACTGAGGTCCGAACGTGTCGGCAAAGCTCTCGTTTTCCATATCGATGACGATGATGTGCTCAATGCTGTCGTCGTCTAGCGACGGCGCGGATAATCCCGCCATGCTCGCGCTCGCCTGCCTGAGCCCCTGCCACGCACAGCGAGGCCGCAGTCGCCGCGCTGGCCAAAAATGCTGCCAACCCGGGTTCACCAGCGGTGCTGTTTCTCATGTCGTGCCTCTTTTCTGATGATTTTCCTGCCCTGGAGAGCCGCCTGGGCGCCGCTGGAGCCGAATACGACGCGCGACGCTCTGACGCAATACGGTGCGTCGGGAACGTTGCAGAAAACCGCACACGCCGGTGACAGGAAAAAGACAGCCGAGTCTCCCGTGAGGCAGGCTATGCGCCAATCCAGTGGGCTCGGACGGTGATATATCATGTTTAAAAGCGAGCCATCGCGCCCAGGGTCGTCCCTTATCAAGGCCGATCGCACGCAAGGCACAAGCGCCTTGAATCTCCATCTCGCCCCATCCGGAGCACCGGTGCATGCGTTGAACGGGGTCCCTACCCGACTGCTTTTGCGGACGGCGACGATGCCCGCTAGCGCCGAGGGCGAACAGACCTCGGAGCCGCGCCGGCGTCACCGCCCACCCAAACCCACCTGAGGAGTTACCCGCAATGACTGCAAAGCCCGCCTTCCATTGGGAAGACCCCCTGCTGCTCGATAGCCAACTCGACGAGGAGGAACGCCTAGTCCGGGATTCGGCACGGGAATTCTGCCAAGGCCGGCTGCAACCCGGCGTGATGATGGCCGCGCGCCACGAGACCTTCGACCGAGCGCTCATGCGCGACATGGGCGCCATGGGCTTTTTGGGCCCCACCATCTCCGGCTACGGTTGCGCTGGAGTGAGTCACGTGGCCTACGGCCTCATCGCGCGCGAGGTAGAGCGGGTAGATTCGGGCTACCGCTCGGCCATGAGCGTGCAGTCCTCCCTAGTCATGCACCCCATCCACGCCTTCGGCACCGAGGCGCAACGCAGCCGCTTCCTGCCCGGGCTGGCCAGCGGGGATCTGGTGGGCTGCTTCGGGCTGACCGAGCCCGACCACGGCTCTGACCCCGGCAGCATGACGACGCGGGCGGTTGCCACACCGGGTGGCTATCGCCTGCAGGGGGCTAAGATGTGGATCACCAACTCGCCCATTGCCGACGTGCTGGTGGTCTGGGCCAAGGACGAAGGGGGGGTCATCCGCGGGTTCATCCTGGAGCGCGGCATGGAGGGGCTAACTACGCCAAAGATCTCGGGAAAGATGAGCCTACGTGCATCGGTGACTGGGGAGATCGTCATGGACGGGGTCTTCGTCCCCGAAGACAACGTCCTGCCTGGCGTACAGGGATTGAAGGGGCCCTTTAGCTGCCTCAACAAGGCCCGTTACGGCATTGCCTGGGGCGCCATGGGCGCGGCGGAGTTCTGCTGGCATGCAGCACGCATGTATACCCTCGAGCGCGAACAGTTCGGTCGCCCCCTGGCGGCGAACCAGTTGATCCAACTGAAGCTCGCCAACATGCAGACCGAGATCGCCGCCGGCCTACAGATGGCGCTGCGCGTGGGCCGTCTCATGGATGAAGGCACGGCGACCCCGGAGATGGTGTCGCTCATCAAGCGCAACTCCTGCGGCAAGGCCCTGGACATCGCGCGCACCTCGCGCGACATGCACGGCGGCAACGGCATCTCGGACGAGTTTCATGTGATGCGGCACATGTCGAATCTCGAGGCAGTCAACACCTACGAAGGCACTCATGACATCCACGCACTCATCCTAGGCCGGGCCCAGACGGGTATCCCCGCCTTCGATTGAGTTCTGCTGCGGGGAAGCCCACAAACCGTGAACGACAACAGGATCGCCCTCGTCACCGGAGGCGGCACTGACATCGGCCGCGCGACTGCAGTCCCGGTACGGGTCGGTGCACTGCCTGGGGCTGGAATGGGACCCCGTTTTCCCCGGGGGCCGCAGCGAGCCCGAGCAGGTTAACGCCATCAACGAGCACCCCCTTCGACGGAAGGGTACCCGCTAGAGGTGGCGAAGCTTATCGCCTTCAGCGGCGGCGCGCGGCAGGGCACGGTAATCGCCTTGGAGGGTGGATACGCGGTGGTCTGGGCCCGGCCGCGTCCCCAGGGATGGGCTGCTATGATTGGGTGCGCAGCCGTTAGAATTGATCGGCGCCGCGGCCGCGTCAGGTCCGCGCCAAAAACATCCAAAAAATATCGGGGGCAACATGTTCGTAAGATTGATAGGCACAGGCTTGGAATTTTTTCAGTTGCGAGTCGCACCGGGCGCCCCGGCCGGCGCAGAGGCAACCATCACGTCGCAGGAGGCGCTAGCCGCCGAAGAAGAACGCTTTGCCGCCCAGATGACCGGAGACATTCCCGCCCTCGAGCGCCTGATCAGCGATGAACTTGTCTACGTCCACTCCAGTACCGTCGAGGATACGAAGGTGAGTTTCATCGAATCGCTACGCTCCGGTAACGTGCGCTATCGCACCATGGAACGTAGTGACACGGTGGTGCGCACCTACGGCTCGGTGGCCATCATCACGGGCAAGGCCCAATTCGGGGTGACCGTGCGCGGGCAGGACCTGACCCTCAACCTCCTCTACCACGCCATTTGGACCAAGGGTTCCCGGGGCATCCAGTTCATCTCCTGGCAAGCCACCCGCACCAGCGCGTAGGCCGCGCGGCCGCTCGCCGGCGCCCCCCGGGGCTAGCGCCGAACGGCTAGCTCGAGGGGCGGGCAAGCCATCGGCTCAGGGGGCCAGCGAGGCGGTGTAAGCGGCGATCGCAACGATGTCCTCGTCCTTGAGGCCAGCCACCACGCCCTTCATCAGGGGCGACCACGCGCCAGCGCGCGCGCCGCGCTGCAGGTCGACCAATTGCCGCACGATGTAGCTGGGTGAGCGCCCCGCCAGGGCCGGAATGGGCCCGAGACCGCGCAGGTCCTGGCCGTGGCAAACACCACAGGCGTTGGTCTTGCCCGCGCCCGAAGTCACCAGTTCCTTGCCGCGGTGCAGGCTCCCGGGCGGCACGTAAGCGATGAAACCGGAGGTCGAATCGCGCAGCTCCGTGCGCTCCAGGTTCTCTGGCATCTCGATGATGCGCATCCCGATGGCTTCGGTGGCGGCGGGTTCCACGGCCACCAGCATCCACCCGGCGACCTTGGTCTGCGGCACGGTGGGCGTTTCCACCACGCGAATCCAGGACCTGGGGCGCAGCCCCGCGAAATACACTGCCGCCTCGCGCACCTCGGCCTCGGTCGCGGCGTTGGCCACTGCAGTCATCAGGTTGGCCGGCAGGCTCTTCGGCTCGGAACTGCGGCGGGTGCCGGCCTTCAGATCGGCAACCTGTTGAATGATGTAGGACGCGGGAAGCCCCGCAAGGCTCGCGTTCTCCGGTCTCCCTTGGCCGTTGGGAAGGTGGCAGAACCCGCAGGCAAAGGCGCCCTTGGCGCCGCCACGAACCACCGATCCCGGCATGGACGGATGGTCTCCCGGATGCCAGTCCGGCACGTTGTAGAGATCCCGGATCTGCGTGAGGGTATAGCCGCGCTCGCTGCCCGGAACCCTGCGCACCACGCCGTCATCCGGGCTGGGCTTCATGCCGGGGGGGTTGACTGCATAGGCCCAGGCTGGCAAGGGTTCCTCGGCGAAGGGCGATTCGGTGGGCAGGGCTGCGGTTGCAAGTGCCAGTGCGAGTGCTGCTTTCCACGAAGGCATTCAGTGTTCCTCCTCTGGGCTACGGGTCAGGCCGGCTTTTTTGGTCTTGCTCGGACGCTCTGGGTCTTGCTGGGGCTTGGCGCACGCCCCGCCTGTTGATCCGCCCGAGAGGCGCCGCGCTTCAACGGCAGCGCGATGGTGGCGGCGGCCGCCTCTGGGAGCGCGCGGTGGCCCACTCATTCTAGCTCGGCCGGGCGCGATCCGTCGCCGCCGGTGACCGTTGCTGCTCCGTAGGGGCTATCACCACTGAGTCGTCGATTTGCATTTTCCGTTGCTCCGAATAGGGCACATCCACGACGATGAAGCCCCGGTGCAGCCAGGTCGTGTGGAAGCTCAGAACGGTGGAGTCCTGCCCCCCGGTGCTGGGGGGCACTGGTGAAGGCGCTGCCCACTTTCACGATCAACGCACTCCGGGCCCATAGACCGCCGGTCTGGTCCCAGAAATTGCGCCTATGGGCCGTCATGTTCCCGACGCGCGCGCCGGTGCTAAAAATGATGGCGTCGGCATCAGCCCATCCATCCGGGGTGACCAGCGGGATGTGTGCAAAACGAGCCCGTGCCGCCTTTGCGCCATCGGATTCGAGTACCGCGTCGGGGACGAGCTCGGGGAATTGGAGCAGGCTCGCCTCGGCACTCCCAAGGCACGGTCGCGTACGCCTTCGGCCACGGCCCTACGGTAAGGGTGGCCCGACCCGCTGTAGAAAACAATCTGAACCTTGATCATCGTCATGCACTCCTACGCCGTAGTTGCGTTGCCCACGTATTTATGACCACACTCGGGCTGTAGCATCGGCTGCATTGGGCTGGGCGGTCCGTCTATGCTGTAGGCCCTGCACAGCCCTGACTCCGAGTCTGCGCCCCTGAACTTTTGGCCCCTCAATGCAACACGCTTACTAGTCTAGGGCATGCGTCAAATCCTGCTCCCTTCCCTCTTGGCAATGGCGCTTACCGGATGCACCGGCGTGGCGCGCGATGGCGGCTTCTCCGGGGTACAAGCCCTGGCGGCAACCCATTCGAGCTTGGCGTTACGGTGGGCCACCGATGCGCAAAGCGAGGCGGCCATCGCGGCCCTGGTGCAGCAACTGCTCGCGCAGCCGCTCGATGCGCAGGGCGCTGCGCAGTTGGCGCTGCTCAACAATCGCGCGCAACAAGCGCGCTACGCGCAGGTCGGGATCGCGCAGGCAGACCTGGTGCAGACGGGTAAGCTGGCCAATCCGGTGTTCCACGGCCTGTGGGTGCGCAATGACGGCGTTAGTCGGATCGAGCACAGCCTCACCTTCGATCTCATGAGCTTGCTGCTGCTGCCGCTGGAGCGGCGCCTCGGTCAGGCCCGCTTCGAGCAGGTTAAAGCGGAGGTGGCCGCCCAGGCCCTGGACTTCGCTGCCGAGACAAAGGCCATGTACTACGAGGCAGCCGCAGCGGCACAGTCGGTCAAATGGCTAGAACGCGTGCTCCTCAGCGCGGAGGCCGGCGCCGACTTAGCCAATGCGCAGCGCGAGGCTGGCTCCGGCACCGAGCGAGACCTGCACCGCCACCGGGCACTGCTCTCGGATGCGCGTATTGCGCTTGGACGCGCTCGGCGCGCGGAACTGGCCCGAGCTGAACAACTAGCCAGACAATTGGGGCTTGCCGCGGGGCTCTCGCCGGGTCAGTTGGCAGAGCTTCCGGAGTTGCCTGCTGCGGCGCCGGTCACCGCAGCGCTGGAAACGGTGGCGCTCGAGCAACGCCTCGATGTGGAAGCCGCGCGCCGCGCGGTGGACGCCGCCGGGGAAGCTCTCGGCATCACCCGGCTCTCGCGCTTTGTGGACGTGCGTGAAGTGGGAGTGGCACGCTGGCGCGAAGGTAATGACGGGGTGTTGCGCGGCCCGCTGGCCTCCGTGGGAATACCCCTGCTGGACTTTGGCGAAGCACGGGCGGCACGGGGGCGCTGGCAAGCGCGCGAAGCCGCCGATTCGCTGGCTGCGACCCTGGTTCGCGCTCGCTCCGACATTCGCCAAGCCTGCGCAGACGTCGCGAGCACGCACGCCTTGGCGCTGGAACAGGAACAGGAGCAGATGCCGCGTCGCCAGCGTGTGCTCGCGCAGACCCAGTTCTACTACAACGCCAACCTCGAAGGCGCCTACAACCTGTTGGCGGATTACCGCGAGGCCATGCTCGCGGGGCGCGAGGCCATCGAGGCCCGGCGGGACTATTGGGTCGCGCTAGCCAACCTCGAGCGGGCCGCGGGCGGTCGCCTGCCGGTGCACGCAGCGCCGGCGGCGAGCCGTGAAGGAGATCCCAAACCATGAATCGACGCCAATTCTTCCGGCGAAGCTCCACCCTCGCCTCCGGCGGGCTGCTGCTCGCGAGTGCCACCGCCCAGGGCCAACCCGTGCACACGCACGACGCCGGGATCCCAGGTGCGCATTTGCCCACGCGCGCGCTTGGCGCGCCCGCAGGTGAGTGGGCCACGGCACCCGCGCTTGCCCCGGTCACGCTGCCGCCCCTCGCGTCGCCACCGGGCCAGCCCTACCGACCCGTCATCACCCCCAACGGCACCACGCTGCCCTGGGAATGGGTCGACGGGGTGAAGCAATTCCACCTAGTGGCCGAGCCCGTCCTGCGAGAATTCGCGCCGGGCATGGTGGTGCGTTGCTGGGGCTACAACGGACGCACACCCGGCCCGACCCTCGAGGCCGTGGAGGGCGATCGCGTGCGCATTCTAGTCACCAACGGCCTGCCTGAACACACCACCGTGCATTGGCATGGCCAGCGCTTGCCCAATGGAATGGATGGCGTGGGCGGCGTCACCCAACCACATATCGCTCCGGGCAAAACCATGGCTTACGAGTTCACGCTGCGCCGAAGCGGCACCTTCATGTACCACCCCCACTCCGACGAGATGGTGCAAATCGCCATGGGTATGATGGGGATGTTCGTGGTGCATCCGCGTGACCCATCTCGATACCCTGCCGACCGAGATTACTGCTTCACCCTGCAGAGCTGGAAGGTGGAACCGGGTAGCTACGTACCCAACGCCGCCGAGATGCTGGACTTCAACCTCTGGTCCATGAACAGCCGCACCTTCCCGGGAATCGACCCCTTGGTGGTGCGCCAAGGCGACCGAGTGCGGATCCGTCTCGCCAACCTGACCATGACCAACCACCCCATGCACCTGCACGGACACGAGTTCGTCCTGGCGGGGACCGACGGCGGATGGATCCCGACGAGGCACGCTGGCCGGAGGTCACCATGGACGTGCCCGTGGGCGCCGTGCGGGTCATCGAGTTTGTCGCCGACGAACCCGGGGACTGGTCCTTTCACTGCCACAAGTCCCACCACACCATGGGCCCCATGGGCCACACGGTGCCCAACATGATGGGGGTAGACCAACGGCAAGCCACGGAGAAGATCTCCGAGTTGCTGCCGGGCTATATGTACATGCCCATGGGCAGCAAGGGCATGGGTGACATGCAGGACATGGCGCAAATGGGCATGGCCCCTCCAGAGAACACGCTACCCATGATGAGCGGCAACGGCCCCTACGGCCCCATCGAGATGGGTGGGATGTTCACGCTGGTGAAGATCCGGGCAGACACGGCGCCGGCGGCGCCGGGTGTCTTACCAGCAGACCCGGGCTGGTACGCGCACCCAGAGGGAACGACACCCTGGGAGGTGGCGACGCCCCCCCGCCCCGTCGCTAGGTGGCAAGCGCCTAGTGCAGGCGCGGCTTCTTGAGGAAGTCATTGCGATCCGCGGAGCGCAGTTTCAAGGCGACGAGCGCTCCCTCGCGCGCAATCGTGAGGGGAACCTCGGTACCGGCTGGCCCCAGACGCCAGACGCGCCGGAACAAATCGGCCAAGTCGACGACTCGCTCACCGGCCACCTCGAGCACCATATCGCCGGGGCGCACACCGACCTGTTGGGCGGGTCCGCCGCCAGCCACGCCACCCACGACCACTTGGCCTTCGTTCTCCGCGGCATACATTCCCAGCCAGGGGCGGGCCGCACGCCCGGCGCGGCCCAGGGTCCGCATCTCCTCCAAGATGGGAGGCAACAAATCGATGGGCACCAGCATATTGCCCTGGGTTGGCTTGCCATCAACCTGTTCCTGCACCAGCAGCGAGCCCACGCCCAATAGGCGGCCGTCCAGCCCCAAGAGGGCCGCCCCGCTCCACTCGGGATGCGCGGGCGAAGTAAACACCGCCTCGTCGAGCACGTATTCCCAATAACCGGCGAATTCGCGCAGGGCGATCACTTGGGCCTTCAGGGCGTGCGCCCGCCCGCTATGACTGGCCACCACCACCGTGTCGCCCTGTTCCAGCGACTCCACCGTGCCCAAGCGCACCGCCGGCGCCGGGAGGCGTCCCAAGGGCTGCACGATGCCGAACCCTGTCGCTTGGTCGTAGGCGAGGGCGTGCCCCGGCACCACCACGCCCGAGGCCGTCGTGAGCCAGATGCTCGATGCCTCCGTGATCAGATAACCGATGGTGAGGACTAGACCATCGCCATCGATGACGATACCGCTCCCGTGGCGGTCCGTGCCGAGAATGGGGGCGGTGTAGGCGTCCTCGGGAACTTCAGCCCGCAGCAGCACGAGGCCGTCGAGCGCCTGAGCAAGGGCTGAGCCTTCGTCGACGTCGGGCTGCAGGTGCTCTGGGAAGGACCAGGGGGTGGAGTCAGACATGGGAAGGCACCGCTCCGGTCAGATGGCAAAAAAAACGAGCTCGGCGGCGGCGCCCAGCGGCAACGAAGCCGCTAGGCAGTTGCCCCCGATCGCCGCAATCGCTGCCCCAGGCTTGCGCAAATACCCGGGGCCTCGCGCTGGGATCAGCGCGCGCGCGCGCGCAATTCCAGATAGGGCAGCCGCGAACCCTCGTTGGCACCGGAATGGGTGGTGGGCGTCTGCGCCGCACCGTCACGGAACACTCGCAGCAGCGCCCCCAGCACGACCCGGTAGTAGGGCAGGCGCTGCCCCACGAAGCCCTGATCCTCGCGGCGGGAAGCACCGCGGGTCAAGCCGTCGGTTAGCGGGAGCAAATGCTTCGCTTCCAGGCTGCTCTTGCCCAATTCCGCGAGGTCGGCTGTGAGGATGTCCTCCAAGCCCACGTCCTCACGCAGCAACAACCGGCGTACCTCAATCCGGTAGCTCTGCTCCTGGCTGGAGTGCACCGAGAGGAGTTTCAGGCGCCGCGCCGGAAAACCCTCACTCACCGGCGTCTCCACGGCGAACACGTAAACCGGCACGTCGTAGCGATCACGCCCCTCGGAGCGGCGGCGCTCCCCCAGATAAAGGGTGTCGACCATTTCGCGAGAATCGAACACCAGCATGACCGCGGGAACTCCCATGCGTAGATCACCTCCGCGGGCGACAAGCGGCGTGTTGAGCAGTTCCTGCGTCGCCGCCGTGCTCACGTGCACCGTGTGCTCACCGAAGGCCCGGAAATAGAAAAAAGTCTCGTAGGTCCAGTATTCGCGGGCGGCGGTCTGCAGGAGGATTTCCTGGAAGCCCGCCTGGCTCTGGAAGGTCTTGAACTCTTCGGGCGACATGCGCGTTGCCACGGTACTCTTGAAAGCCTCCAGCGCGTGGGTCAGATAGCGGGCAAGCCCGTCACCGAAGTCGGTCTTCTCGGGGTCCGTGGAGAGACTCCCCTGCCCTCGCAGCCGCGACACTTCCTCGTCGAGTATTTCTGCCAGTGGCAGTTCACGGCTCGAGAGGAGCCGCTCGTAGTAGGTCTGTTGAATCACTTCACGCTCTCCTGAACACCGCCGCCTCATGCCGGACCCGAGGCCGGGCAGCCGCGCGGACCGCGACCGCGCATACGGCTCTAAAGGTCGTAGTGTAACCGTACCGCTGCAAGAGGGGCTGCGGTGCCGCTGGGGAGGGCCCCCAGGCAACCCGACCCGAGACGAAACCGAGGAACATCCCCATGCACCTTCCTGCCGCAGCAGAGGACATCCTCGCCCAGCCCCGCCGCCTCGAGCGCGCCATCCCCGGCCAGGGCGTCACCGACGGCGCCGGGGTGCGCATCAGTCGTGTGCTCACGCAAGACCTGCAGCGGCGGCTCGATCCCTTTCTGATGCTCGATGCCTTCCGCAGCGACGATCCGCGCGACTACATCGCCGGGTTTCCCGACCACCCTCACCGCGGCTTCGAAACCGTCACTTACATGATCGCCGGGCGCCTGCGCCATCGCGACAACTACGGCCACCAGGGCCTGCTGGAGAGCGGCGGCGTGCAGTGGATGTGCGCGGGCCGCGGCATCGTTCACTCGGAGATGCCCGAGCAGGAGGACGGCCTCATGGAGGGCTTCCAGCTGTGGCTGAACCTCCCTGCGAAGGAGAAAATGGTCGCGCCCTGGTACCGTGACATTCCATCTGGCGAATTGCCGCTGCTTCGCACCACCGGTGGCGTGAGCGTCCGGGTCATCGCCGGAATGAGCCACGGCTGCCAGGGAGCCGTGGTCAGGGCGGCCACCGAAGCGCTTTACCTGGACCTGGACATGCCCGCGGGCAGCTGCTTTACGCAGCTAATCCCCACGACCCACAACGCAATGGTCATCGCCTACCGGGGCCTGCTGGAGGTGGAGGGCACCGCCCTTGCCTTGGATCACCTTGGCCTGCTGGCCAACGACGCAGCGGGCGATGGCGTCGCCCTGCACGCAATCGAGCCCACGCGGGCACTGCTATTGGCCGGACGCCCCTTGGGTGAGCCCATTTCTCAATACGGCCCGTTCGTCCTGAACACGCAGTTCGAACTGCGCCAGGCGGTGGCAGATTTCCAAGCCGGACGCTTCGGCCCCGCCTGAGCCCGGTGACTCACGCACCAGGCGGTGCTCGCAGGGGGGCGCGATTGTACACCTGGGGATTGAGCAGACGAATGGGGTCCCCGTCGAGGTAGGCAAGCACGTCCTCCACGGAATCCTGAAAAAAGCGCTCATAGGCCTCGCGCACCACGTAGCCCAGATGCGGGGTGAGCACCACATTGTCCAAGGCACGCAGGGGATGATTTGTGGGCAAGGGCTCTTCGCCAAAAACATCGAGGCCGGCGCCGCCCAAGCGCCGTTCCTGGAGCGCGACGAGCAGCGCCGCCTCGTCGATGATGGGTCCACGCGAGGTGTTGATCACCCAGGCGCCAGGTTTGAGCCGCGCGAGCTCCGGCGCTCCCACCAAGCCCCGTGTGCGCTCGCCAAGCACGAGGTGCACGCTGAGCACATCAGCACTAGCGAACAACTCGCCCTTATCCACGTATGTGACACCCACGGACTCTGCGTCCTCGGGCCTCAGGTTCTGGCTCCAGGCCACGACTTTCATATCGAACGCGCGACCGATGAGCGCCATGCGCCGACCAATCTTCCCCAGCCCCAGCAGTCCTAGCGTCCGACCACCGAGGCGGGAGCCTAAGGTACGCTGCCACAGGCCGGCGCGCATGCCGGCGGACTCGCTGGGAATATGCCGGGCGAGCGCCAGGATGAGGCCCCAGGCCAGTTCAGCGGTGCTGTCTGTGCCGCCGCCACCGGTGTGGCAGACCACCACCCCACATTCGGTGGCCGCCTCCAGGTCGAGCGCACGCGCATTGGTTCCGGTCATGACGATCAGTTTCAGCCGCGGCAGCGCCTCGAGCAGTTCGCGGGGGAACGCCAAGCGCTCGCGCATGGCGCAGACGATGTCGAACTCCTGCAGGCGACCGGCCGCCTGCTCGACGCTCAGGTTCTCGCGCAGCACCTCGATATGGCAGCGCCCCTTGAGGAGGTGCCAGGGGCCCAGGGACAGGGCTACGCCCTGGTAGTCGTCAAGGATCGCGAGTTTCATGCTGGCTTGCCCTGCGGGAGGATCAGACAGGCCCCGGCGCGACTGGCGCCGCGACAGGATGGCTAATGGCACCGCGAGGGGCGAAGACGCAGCGCAAGGTCTCGGCACAGGAGCACCGACTTGCTCCACCAAAGAGCCTCACGCGCGAGCAATTTCCGCCGCAGCACCGGGAGATGATAACGGGGAACGGCCGGGTACGGATGGTGCTCGATGTGCAAATTCACGTGATGGGGAAACAGGAGCCAGCGCACCCAAGGGCTGCGGCCCACGTTCGCGCTTCGTGCGGCCTGCAATGGCGATGCGCTGCCGGGCGGGGCAGGGCACCGGGCTCGGCCATAGCGCGCAGGCGCTGCACCACGGTCAACCGTGCTACCAGCCGCAGCACGCGATAGGCGTTCGGCGGCTGTGCTTCGCCCGCGGCGAGGATCCCCAGCGGGAGGCTTGCCTGCGTGAGTAGCACCAGAAGGCGGTCGTCGAGTGCCGCCGCACGCCGCGCAAGAGGGATACCGCTCAGCGGATCGACGCGCGTGCCAAAGGCGCTGTTGCGTCTGGCCCGCGCAAAAAAGTAGGCGTAGGTCTTCCAAGCTGTGAGCCCGGCCAAGTCGCTCGCGCGACAGAGATGGTTGTGGTGCAACCGGCGGGTGACGCGACCGATGCACAGCGACAACATCCGCCTGAGGCAGCCCAAGAGCCGCCCCGCAAGGTCGTTCCCGCGTCGGCTGCCAACCAGCCGGTAGCGGGCCGTCCCAGGCACTCGCACGAAGGTCGCCTGCTGACGTATATCGACCACGAGCACAACCGCAAACCATAGCAGCGTGAGGATGCCAGCGCAGGGCGACGCCGGGCGCCAGTACGGCGCAGCCATCGTCTACGCGCGTTACCCGGGAGAGCAGCTTTGCGGGCAACCTTGCGGCACCCTCGGCCGGCTCCCCCAAACCCTCCCCCACCTGCCCACCGGTCGCATCCCCGCCCGACTCCATCACGCCCCCCCACCTGACAGCCCGCCCCCCGAGTTGATGGGCCGCCGCTCTCCCAGGGCAGTCTAGCGCAAGCCCCGAAGTGGCGCCGCCTGGGGAGCCGATCGCTTATCATGGGGGCAGGCGCGAACGCTGCCATTTTCAATCTCTGTGGAGTTTTTACGGTCCATGCCGACCTACTTGGTCGAACTATTGGTCACGCTGCTCATCATCTTGGCCGGGGCAGAGGTGTTCACCAACGCACTCGAGTACCTCGGCGAGCGCCTGAAGATCTCGGAGGGCGTGACCGGGTCGGTCTTCGCGGCCATCGGAACCGCGCTACCGGAGACCTTGGTGCCCCTGTTAGCGGTGTTCGCCGGGGGTAGCGACGTGCGCGTGAACGAAGAGATCGGCGTAGGGGCCATCCTTGGGGCCCCACTCATGCTCTCCACGCTATCAACCGCGCTCATGGGCTTGGCAGTCCTGCGCAGCCGGGGCGGACACGGCCTGTTGCGTCCGGAGCCTAGGGGACTCAGGCGGGACTTGAACTTCTTCCTCCTGGCCTTCCTTCTAGCCGGCGTGGCGATGTTCGTGCCCTTCGAGTGGAAGGCCGCGCGCGCGGTACTCGCCCTGTGCCTGGTGACGATGTACGTCGTCTATCTTCTGCTCACGCTGCGGGCGTCGGCGGACTTGGTGGCCTCCGGGCATGCCACCGAGGCACCGGAGCCCATGCATGCCTCTCGCCTCGGGTTACCGGTGACGGGCTGGGTGATCCTGCTGCAACTACTCATTGGACTGGCCCTGTTGGTGCTGGGAACGCGCGGCTTCATCCACGGCATCGAAGGGGTGTCACGGCTGCTCGGAATCTCCACCTTGCTGCTGTCCCTGCTCATTATTCCCGTCGCAACGGAACTCCCGGAAAAGGTCAACAGCGTCTTTTGGGCGCGCCGTGGCAAAGACACCCTCGCCTTCGGCAATATCACTGGGGCCATGGTCTTCCAGGGCACGCTGCTACCCGCGCTGGGCATCCTGCTGACCCCTTGGCAGCCCTCGCGGGAGGTCCTGCTCGGTGTCGTGATCACCCTGGCCGGCGCGGCATGGATCCGCTGGGCCGCCAGCCCGCAGGGGATCCGCGTCTGGGCAACCCTGGTAGGCGGGGGACTCTACTTGACCTACTTGGCCCTGACCTTGGGCTAACGCCCCGTCAGGGCGTGACGCGCGGGGCGCGCCTGCGGCACGTTAGGCTGGCAGCAGGGAAGTTTGGTATCATTGGCGGCTGCAAGCGGATTTTAAGGTACTGATTTTCCATGATTTCATATACTGCCTCTTGCCCGCTACGCTGGCAGCGGGAGCGCGACCAGCGACGCATCCCCTCGCACCGGCGGCGCTGCAGCAAGGCCCGGCGGCGTGGGGATATCTATGAGTACTGACATGGCCGTCCACATCAAGACGCCAGCGGCCATCGAAAAGATGCGCTTCGCCGGACGCTTGGCATCGGAAGTCCTGGACTTCATCACGCCCCACGTCCGCCCGGGAATAAGCACCGAGGAACTGGACGCGCTTTGCCACGACTACATGTATAAGGTGCAGGACAGCATTGCGGCGCCGTTGAACTACACCCCGCCGGGGTACACCCCCTACCCCAAGTCCATCTGCACCTCAGTGAACCATGTGGTCTGCCACGGGGTACCGGGCGAACGCAAGCTCAAGGAAGGCGACATCGTCAACCTGGACATCACCGTCATCAAGGACGGCTTCCACGGTGACACGAGCAGGATGTTCTACGTCGGCGCGCCGTCGATCCAGGCAAAACGGCTGTGCGAGATCACCTACGAATGCATGTGGCGGGGCATCCGCGCGGTCCGGCCCGAGGCCTTCCTCGGTGATATCGGGCACGCCATCCAGAGCTTTGCGGAGGCACAGGGTTTCAGCGTCGTGCGTGAATTCTGCGGACACGGCATCGGCGAGCGCTTCCACGAGGAGCCGCAGGTACTGCACTACGGACGGCCGCGCACCGGGCTGAAGCTCCAGGCGGGCATGATCTTTACCATCGAACCCATGATCAATGCGGGCAAACCCGGTATCAAGCAGTTGGCCGACGGCTGGACGGTGGTGACCAAGGACCACAGCCTCTCGGCGCAGTGGGAGCACACGGTACTGGTGACCGCCGATGGCGCCGAGGTGCTGACGGTCTCCGCCGGGGCGCCCGCCCCGACCCCAGCAATCTAAGGTGGACGCGGCGGCCGCGACCACCAGCGTGGAACCACGGGAACGCGCGGCTGAATACCGCCGGGCGCTGGCGCAGGCCCGGGCGGAGTTGCGAGCGGAGTACCTCGCACGCCCGGTGGCGCGACTGCTGCTGCGCCGACACAGTGCCCTCGTGGACGGCGCCCTGCGCTCGGCCTGGAGCTCGCTGGCCATGCCGACCAAGGCCGCACTGCTGGCGGTGGGCGGCTATGGCCGCCGCGAACTCTTCCCCCACTCCGATGTGGACGTCCTGGTTCTGCTGCCTGACGATACGGACGAAGAACTGCGCGAGCGCGTGGGTCGGCTGGTGAGCACCCTGTGGGACCTGGGCCTCGAGGTCGGACACAGCGTGCGAACGGTGGCCGAATGCGTGAGCGAGGCCGGCCAGGACATCTCGGTGGAGACCACCCTGATCGAGGCCCGCTCTGTGGCCGGCAGCCGCACACTCCACGCCAGACTGACCGAGGCAATGGACGCCCGCGCCGACCCGCGCGCCTTCCTCGAAGCCAAGCTGCTGGAACAGGCGCAGCGGCACAGCCGCTTCAATGACACGGCCTACAACCTCGAGCCCAACATTAAGGAAAGTCCTGGGGGCCTGCGCGACCTCACCAATATTTTGTGGATCTCCCAGGGTGCCAGCATGGGCAGCCGGTTTGCCGAACTTGCCACTGGCGGGATCATCACCACGGACGAAGCGCGCCAGATGCTACGGCTGCAGCGCTCGCTGCAGGAACTACGCATCCATCTGCACTACCTGGCCGGGCGCCGTGAGGACCGCCTGGTGTTCGACCTGCAGACGCCTATGGCCTTGACGCTGGGCTTTGTGGAACGTCCCGGACAGCGCGCCAGCGAACAGATGATGCAACGTTATTACCGGACCGCGCGCGCGGTGACGCAGTTAAACGAGATCATCCTGCAGAATCTGCGCGCGCGCATCGCGCCACCCCCTTACAGCGTGGCGCGCAGACTAGGCCCACGCTTCCAGGTGCGCAACGAACTGCTCGAAGCCGATGACGAGCGCCTCTACGAGGAGGACCCCACGGCCGTGCTGGAGACCTTCGCGCTCCTGCAGCGCCACCCCGAGGTAAAGGGCATCGGGGCCGCGACGTTGCGCTCCCTGTGGCGCTCCGCCCACCGCATCGATGGCGCCTTCCGACGCGACCCACGCAATCGCGCGGCGTTCGTGGAGATGTTCCGCCACGGCCGCGGGCTCACCCACGCGCTGCGCCGCATGAACCGCTACGACGTTTTGGGACGCTACCTCCCGACCTTCGGGCGCATCGTGGGACAGATGCAGCACGACCTGTTTCACGTCTACACCGTTGACGAACACATCCTGATGGTGCTGCGCAATCTGCGCCGCTTCGCCGTCACCGAGATGTCCCACGAATACCCTCTGTGCACCCGGCTCATGAGCGAATTCCGGAAGCCGGAACTGCTCTACCTCGCTGGCCTATTCCACGACATCGCCAAGGGCCGTGGCGGCGACCACTCCAGCCTCGGCGGGCAGGAAGCGCATCGCTTTTGCCGAACGCACGGGATAGCGCATGCGGACGCCCACCTAGTAGCCTGGCTCGTGGAGAACCACTTGGTGATGTCCGGCGTGGCGCAAAAACAGGACCTCTCCGATCCCGAGGTCATTTCCGCATTCGCCCGATTGGTGGGCAATGAGACCTCGCTCACGGCGCTCTACCTGCTCACCGTGGCGGATGTGCGTGGCACCAGCCCCAAGGTCTGGAACGCCTGGAAGGCCAAGCTCCTGGAGGACCTGTACTGGGCGACACGGCGTTTCCTGGGCGGCGAGCGCGACCCCAACCACCGACGCCAACAGAGGCGACAGGAACTCGCCTTGGCCAAGCTGCGCCTCTATGCCTTACCCGAGGGGGCACAGGAAGTCCTATGGTCACGCCTGGACAGTACCTACTTCCTGCGCCACGACGTTCGCGAAATCGCCTGGCACGCCAGGGTGCTCTATGCCCGCAGCGACACCTCCGGACCTATCCTGAAAGCGCGCCTGAGCCCCGTGGGTGAGGGGGTGCAGGTGATGGTCTATGCGCCGGAGGAAAAACACATCTTTGCGCGCATCTGCGGCTTCTTCGAGCGCATCGGCTTCAGCATTGCCGAGGCCAAGGTTTACACCACGCTACATGGCTACGTGCTGGATACCTTCCAGGTGCTCGACCCGAACCGGGCGGGGAGCCACTACCGCGACGTCATCGCCTTCATCGAGCAAGAGATGCGCGAGGAACTCGCCCGGGTAGACGCGTTACCCCCGCCGGTGCGTGGCCGGGTAAGCCGTCGGGTGCGCAGTTTCCCTGTAACCCCAGAGGTGAACATCCGGCCCGACGAACGTGGCAACGCCTACTACCTCTCCTTCACCGCTGGCGACCGCCCGGGCCTGCTCTACGGCGTGGCGCTTGTACTCGTGCACTACGGCGTCAATGTTAGAACCGCCAGAATCAACACCCTTGGCGAGCGCGCCGAGGATAGCTTCGTGGTCACGGGCGAGGCCCTGGGGAATACGCGCACGGTGATCCGTCTGGAGAGCGATCTCATCCGGGCGCTGGAGACTTGAGCGGGTCAACGCTGGGTGCGTCGGACGCAGCGAAAGCCGGCGCGGGTGTGGCCGGAGCACCCTGCTCGAGCCGGTAGAGCCAAGCCAGGAGTTCGGCCACGGCCACGTAGAGCTGCGGCGGGATGCGCGCGTCGAGGTCCACCTGCAGCAGGAGCGAGACCAGCTCGCGCGATTCGTGCACGTACACCCCAGCTTCCCGGGCGCGTGCGAGGATATTCTCCGCAACCAGCCCCCGCCCCTTCGCCAAGACCCGGGGCGCCAAATCCCCGGGCCCGTAGGCCAGGGCGACGGCTTCCTTCATCTCAGCCATCGACGCCCTCCGCCACGCTGAAACCACCGAGGCTGAGCCCACTTGCAGCGAGCCGTTGGGCAAGCTCTGCGCGTGCCGCGGACGCTTCGGCAACAGTCGGGGCCTGCCCCGCACGCAGGACCAGTCGCGCCTGCTGTCCGACCAGACTCAATTCGGCCACGATCGGGCCCAGCCGAGGGAAGTCCAGGCTCAGGCGCGAATGCCACTGGGGCAGAGCGGTATCCCCGCCCGATCGCTGTGTCGGATCATCCACCTCCCACTGCATCGGCTGGCCTGGCCAAGCTTCGCCAGCCCACTGCACTTGACGGCGATCTAGGCTGGCCAGTTGTTCGCGCACCAACCCCAAGGCTTCCGCGTGTACCGCGTTGTCGTGCTGCCGAGGAGCCTCCCCGGCAGCACCCGAGGCGGCCGCCGGTACGGAAGTCGGGGTCTCGCCCACCGCGGCACTCTGGGGCGCCTCCGGTGCGGTGAGCCGCGTTGGGGGATCCTGGAGCGGCGCCAGCCGCGTTGGGGGATCTTGGAGCGGCGCAAGCCGCCCTTGCGGTTCCTGCAGCAGGGCTTGCAAGGGGCGCTCGCCGCGCGTCCACTCGGCCTGATGCGCCTCGTAGAAGAGCCCGCTTGAGGACAGTGCTTGGCGCAGATTTACGGGAAGTTCCGCCGGCGCGCCGGCCCCTGCGGGGGCACTAGATAGTAACGGCGCCGAGGCGCGTAGCCCCGGTGCGGCAATCTCGCCTGGCTGGAGGATGGCGTTCATGACCCGGCCCAGATCCCGGGCCGCTTGGCTGATCGCGGGCTCGACCGGCGCGGCCTGCGCCGGGGTTTGGGAAAGCAGCGCGAAGGTCAAACGGGGCTGCGCGGAGAGGAAGCGCAGGCCGAGCCGGTCTCCCACCTGTGTGCCCGGCGGTAACTGTGCCTCGATCATCTGGCTACCGATGTGGATCTGCCATCCGCCGTCCGCGCCGGGGGCGGTCACCGTGGCATCCAGCCTCTCGCCCTCGTGCCAGCCCGGACTCTCCGAAGCACTGGCCAGCAGGGTCTGAGCAAGGCCCGCCTCGACCCTGGCGCGCAGGCCCTGCAGCTCCCCGCCCAGGGCAGCGGCGGCGCTTAGGCTAGTGACACCCGTGATGCCAGCAAGGGCCATGGCCAAGGGTTCGCCTGCGCGCTCAGCGCCCGACGCCTGGGCGTCGGTACAGGGCAATGATGAGTTCGGCTTCGCCTCGGGAGATGCCGCACCCGCTGGCCACCTCAGTCGCGCTCAGCCCTCGCCGTGCCATGACGATTGCCTGGTTATAGGGGGAGTCGCGTTCGGGCGCCGGATCCTCCTCACGCAGGGAGGCAAGCTCGCGCTCCAGGCACAAGACCTGGTCGCGCAACTGGGCGATATCCTGCGAGACTGCGGCGAGCGCCTCGCCCGAGCCATCGGCCGCGCGCTGTGCCCAACGCCTGCGGCCGGACCCGCGCAGAAACACCAGCATCTCCGCCACGTAGACCGCCAGCACTGCAATGACAAGCAGGAGCAACTCCCGCCAAGTGATGACCAAGCCTTCCAACGCCTTTCCCAAGCCGGTGAGTCCAGTGGAACAACCGGAGGTAGTCTAACGGCGAGACGCCTCCCCCCTCCGACACAAAGTGTGCTACGCCCAGTCCGGCGCGTCAATGTCCGCGCCGCACCGCGCTCATGAACCGTAGGTACGGCTCAGCTGACGCGAGGTAGTGACCGTGCCCAGCACCTCGCGCAGTTCGTGCATCCAGTCGAGGGTGAGCGCCTGCACGTCTGCGTCGGCCACGATGATGGCCTCGATGAGTTCGCGTTTGCGGCTGCGGCTGCGCGTTTGGGGATCGCGGGGCGCCTGGAGGTCCTCGGCCTTGAGCCGCTCCAGGATCCCGCTTCGTTGCTGCTCCAGACCAACCAATGCTTCCCAGCCGTTGCCGCGGGCGGCCGCAAGCATCGCCCTGGAGATTTCCAGGGCGTGCTCGTAGAGCGCCAAGGACTCGACTTCCTGCACGAACTCAGGCCCGGCCGTAACTCATTGCGCCGCGGGGCTCGGGGTGCGCAACCTCGACCGGGACAGCCGGTTCGGCGAGTACAACATCCCAGGCCTCCTTCAGTTCCCCCAGCAGGCGGGCCGCCTCCTCCAGCGGCTCGATTTCCGCTTTCAAATTGGCCTGGAGCAGGCGGTGCGTGATATACACGTAGAGGGCTTCCAGGTTCTGTGCGATCTCGCCCCCCGCCTCCAGATCCAGCGCCGGGCGCAGGCCTTCGTCGATGATGGCGATGGCCTTTGACAGCGCCGCACCGCGTGCAGCCGCATCCTTGCGCAGCAGGGCGGCGCGGCCGGCGCCCAGGGCCCGCAGTACCCCGTCGTAGAGCATGACGATTAGCCGCTGGGGGCTTGCCGCGCCGACACTGGTTTCCAGTTCAAGGCGGGCGTAGGTGGCTGCCGCGCGGGTGGTCAGGGTAGTCATGGGTGCTTCCTCCGATGTTTCGTGTGGGCTGCGTTACGTCTGTGCCGGCCGCGGAGCGCGCGTTATCAGCCGGAGGTGGTCTTGTTGCTGGTCGTGGATGTCGTTAGGATTCCCAGTTGCTGCGTGAGGAAGCTCTGCGTCGACTGCAACTGGGCAATGAGCGTGTCGAGTTTGTTGAATTGCGCTAGGTAACGGGCCTGAACAAGCGCGAGCTGGCTATTGAGCTGCGTGCGGCGATTTCCGACGTCTTTTACCAGGGCATTGAGGCCAGTGGTCTCGTTGTCCACCACGCCCTTGGACGCCAGCAGACCGCCGATGGCGCTGTCGAGGCGCGAGGCATAGCCCTGGGAGAAGGCGACTGTTCCCCGGCTTCCCGTGCTGCCACCGGTAATGGCGAGCTTGAGGCCCGCGGCCAGACCGCCCGCGCCACCCGTGAGGGTCTGCCCCGATCCCGTGGCGGTGAATCCGCCGATCGTCCCCACCACGTCCTTGCCAGCGCTCACCAAGGGCGTCGCGCCGAAGATCGTGGCAGCCGCCGTGCCGGTAACGCTCACGGTGCTAGACGAGCCATAGGCGGTCGACGAAAGGGTTAGCACCCCAGCGCCGGAGGCCGAAACGGACACGCTGCCACCCAAGCCACTCAGCGCTGAGGTCCCGTTGAGCGAACTTTGCACCTGTGCGGCGAGCGACTGCGCCGTATAGGTCCCCGCCGGGATGACGATGCTGGCAGCGGTGCCGCTCAGGTTGACGGTGAGTTGGTCGTTGGTGCCGGCGGTGATCGTCAAGCCGGCGCTCGCGGAACCCACGGCACTGGCTTGGGTCGCTAGGCTCGCGATGTGGACCGCATACGTGCCCGCCTTGGAATCGGGGGTCGAGGAAGTAAAGCCCACCAGGCTGTCGCTCGTCACGCCAGCCGCGGCAAAGAGCTGTGCCACCTGTTTGACGTTCGCGCTCAGAGCGCTGGCGAGCTTGCTCGAATCGAGCGCGAGGGTGCCGTCCTTCTGGAAGGTCACGCCCACCTCGGCCAAGGTCTGCACCCCGCCCGTGGCAAGGCCAGGCAGTGCGCTGTCGAGCACGCCACGCAGTTGAGACTGGACGGTCTGCGCACCGAAGTCGCCCAACAGCGGGCCACCGACGCCCGTCGTGGCGTTATAACCGGCAACGCTTTGGAGCGAACTCACCAGCCCGTTGAAGGCCTTCACGAAGTTCTGCACGCCGCTTTGCACCGCGCTCGAATCGGGCGTAATGGTGAGCGTGCTCGTGCCGGAGGTGAAGAGGTTGATGCCCACCCCGGTCACTGCGCCCGTGACGTTGTTGGAGGCACTGGAGATGGCCACCCCGTTGACCGTGAGTTGTGCGTCCTGCGCGGCCACGGCCTGCGTCAGATTCTGTGTACCCGCCGGGTCGTTGGAGAGCAGCGTGCTCACCGCGGCGTCGCCACTGGCGGTGATCTTCAAGGCGGACTTGGCGCCCGTGGAACTGGAAGTGAGCACGAGTCGCTGGGGCGACGCGCTGCCGTCGCTCACGATGGAGGCGTTCACGCCGACCTTGGCTGCGTTGATCGCGTCGCGAATGCCCGCCAAGCTGTTGTTGCTGGCGTCGATGGTCACGGTGCCGCTACCGCGGTTGGCATCAGGGGTGAAGCTAGCCCCCGTATAAGTCCCGGCGGCGAGCGTGCCTCCGGTGATACTGCCGAACTCGAAGCTGAGCGTGGTGGCGGCGCCGGTGCCAATGGGCGCGGTCGTCGTGGTCTGACCAGCGGCCGTGAGCGACTGTGCCTGCGCGAGTTGGCTCACCTGCACGTTGTAGGTGCCGGGGGTGGCGTTGGCACTTGCACTGCCGGTGAGGACCGAAGTAGCCGAGGAGCCGATGGCGAAATTCTGGAACGGCGAGATGCTTCCGATGCCCTCCGCCGCGGTCTGCAGACTGGAGAGTGCCCCTTTCAAGGTGCCCACCGCCGAGAGCTTGGCCTGGAAATCCGCTTCCTTCTTATCGAGAAGCGTTACTGGCCGCTGTTCGACCGCCATCAGCTTGGTAACGATGCCGTTGACATCGAGCCCTGAGCCGATGCCGGGAGAGGAAATGGACGGCGTGTTGCTTGTCGCTGTGGCTGTGGTGGTGACGCTCATCGTCGTTGCTCCAGTGGTCCGTGAGCCGCGCCCTCTGACGCGGAATCAGGCCTTATGCTTGAGCAGGAGTCCCTGGGTCTTCTCCAAATTCTTGCTGATGGCCAGGAGTTCCTTGGAGGGGATCTCACGGATCAGGTCGCCCGTCTGGGAATCGAGCAGTTTCACAACAACCTGCTTGGTGTCCGAGTCCACGGAGAAGGCGAAGCGGACATTGTGGTTCTGCTGGCTCAGGTGCGCGTTGGCCTGCGCGGCGGCCTGGGCCACCTGCTTTTCTGTGGGTGCGCCCTGAGACCCCTGCCCCGTGGCCGGCGCGGGGGCGTGAGCCTGCACGCGCCCCGCCCCGGGCAGCGCCGGGATGGTCGCGCCAGAACCCGCGCCAGCCGGTTCGGCTCCGCGAGTCGCTCCTGCATCGACCTGGGTGTGGGGCGGGATCAGCTCCAGTCCCGCGCCTTGCACGCTGTTGAGTGCCATTTGTCACCTCGCTGCGCTTAAGCCCGCCAAAACAAGAGCGTCCCGGCGGGTCCACCAGTACCCAGAGCGGCTATTGCTACGCCGCCGCCCGGGGCACCATCGACGCCTTATTGCAGCAACTTCAGAACACCGTTGGGCACCGCGTTGGCTTGGGCCAGGACTGCCGTTCCGGCCTGCTGCAGGATCTGTCCGCGGGTCAGGTTGGCGGTTTCTGCCGCGAAGTCAGTGTCCTCGATCCGGCTGCGCGCGGAGCTCAGGTTCTCTGACGTTGTTTCCAGGTTCGTGATGGTGTTGCTGAACCGGTTCTGCAGGGCGCCTAGGCCTGCGCGCAGGGTGTTGATCGTCTGTAGGGCCGAGTCGACCACCGCAAGGGCGTTGTTGGCGCCGGCGGTCGTGCTCACGTCGATGGCACTCACCGCCTGCAGGGCGGAGGTGGCCGAGCCCCCGCTCACCAGTGCGGCGTCGGTCGTCGTCACCGTGAAACCGCCACTGGACGTGTAGGTCAGATGCGCGCCCACCGTGGAGCTGTCGGTACCGCCCCCGGTGAGGGTCTGTAACGCGCCGGCGAGGTGCGCGGCGGCAAAGTCGGAGTTGGTATAGCCCTTCACGTCCGCGGTGGCGGCCGCGTTGCCGCTGTTGGCGTACCCCTGGATCTTGATATCGTAGCCCTGGGCATTGGTCAGCTGCAGCGTACCGTTGGAGGTGTTGGCAACCGCCGTAATGCCGGTCTGTGCGGCCTGGGCGTTGATTGCCTGGGCCAGCGGGCTCAAGTCCGAGGTACTGGTAATGGTCGCACCGATGGTGACTGCGGCAGCGTTCGACCCGAGCAGACCGAAGCTCACGGTGCCCGCAACGCTCACGTTTCCCAGCGATGCGAAGGTCTGTGCCGTTGCCGCCACGCCCGTGGTGGAGGTGAGCGCATTGACCTGTTGAGCGATGGCGAAACCGCTGGCGCCGGCGGCGGTGGTGAAGCTGGAGCTCGTGCCATTGCCGGCAATGGTGACGGCCGTGTTGGTCACCACGTTGGCAGGTGCGTTTGTGGCCGCCGGTGCGACCGCCGCCTCCAGCGTGCCGTTGCCCTGGACCTGGAAGGCCCCGATGTCGGCACCCTTGGCGCTACCGATACTGACGCTGATCACCTGGTTCGCGTTTGCACCCACCTGGAACTGCGCACCGGCGAGGCTACCGTCCAACACGTTGGTCCCGTTAAACTGGGTCGTGGTGGCGACGCGCGTGATCTCCTGCTGTAACTGGCTCACTTCCGACTGCAAGGCGGCGCGGTCAGTGGAACTGTTCGTGCCGTTGGCTGATTGCACCGCCAGTTGGCGGATACGTTGGAGCAGGTCGCTACTGGTGGACAAGCCGCCTTCAGCCGTTTGCAAGAGCGAGATGCCGTCGTTGGCGTTTCGCGCGGCCTGGTTGAGGCCATTGATTTGGGAGGTGAAGCGCTGTGCGATGGCGAGCCCGGCGGCATCGTCCTTCGCGCTGTTGATCCGCAGGCCCGAGGACAAGCGCTGCAAGGCGGTGGACAGGGAATTCTGCGACTGCGTCAGGTTTCGTTGCGCGTTCAGCGAGTAAACGTTGGTATTGATAACTGAAGTCATTTTTGCACTCCTTTAGGGCGGCTCGCAGCGACTGAATGCGCGCGGATCCGGATCATCGAACTGGCGGTGGCATGGCCCCGCCGTTGGAAACTATTACGGCGCCTGCCCTGGAAACTTTAGGAACGCAAGCCCGGGAGGTAGGTGGGGGGGGCTCGGCAAGCCCTGGCGCGATGGGGCTGCGCAGTAAGGCGCAGGCCGGCGGTGGGCGGTGGGCGGTGGGCCTAGTTAGTGGCAACGCTGTGTCTATCGGCCCGCACACCGCAAGACTTTAGGCTCCCCCGGGGGTGGGAAGCGCCGGGGCTGGGACCCCGCCGGGCGCTAAGAACCGCTGTAGCGGCCTCGCGCCTACTCGTCCGCGTCAGGCTCGCCGGGGAAGAGCACGTCCTGGAAGCCAAACATGCGCAGATCTTCGATGCGCATGGGATAGAGGATGCCGTCGAGGTGATCGCATTCGTGCTGCACGACACGCGCGTGGAAGCCGCTCACCGTGCGGTCGATGGGCACGCCCTGAGGGTCCACGCCGCGGTAGCGGACGGTGCGCCAGCGTGGCACAAGGCCACGCATGCCGGGAACGCTCAAGCAGCCCTCCCAGCCCTCCTCCACCTCTTCGCCGACGGGCGTGATTTCCGGATTGGCCAACACGGTGAAGGGGACCTGCTCCGCATCCGGGTAGCGTGGGTTATGCCCCACCCCGAAGATCACCAGACGAAGCCCGACGCCGATCTGGGGTGCGGCCAGTCCGGCCCCGGAGAGCTCGGCCATGGTGTCGCGCATATCCTGGATCAGTTCCCCCAGCGCATCGGGCCCAAAGTGGCCCACCGGCTCGGCCACTTGCAGCAGCCGGGGGTCGCCCATGCGCAGGACGGGCCTAACGGCCATCGCCGTCGACCAGTTGCTCGAGGATGCTGCGAACTCGGCCCAGGCTCTCCTGCAAGGTGGCGTTGATGTCCTCCATGCGGATCCCGGCCCGGCTACCAGCCCGCCCGGCCGCGTGGTTGGCCACCACGGCAACAGTGGCATAGCACAAGCCCAGTTCGCGCGCGAGCGCCGCCTCCGGCATCCCGGTCATGCCGACCATGTCCGCCCCGTCGCGTTCCAGGCGGTCGATCTCCGCGGCGGTCTCCAACCGCGGCCCCTGCGTCGCAGCGTACGCACCGCCGTCGAGAAGCGTCTGCCCGGCCACCCGGGCCGCTTGGCGCAGGCGCTCTTGCAGACCTTCGCAATAGGGGTGGGTGAAGTCGATGTGCACGACGGCCCGGTCCTCGCCTTCATGATAGGTCGCGTGCCGGCCATGCGTGTAGTCGATGATCTGGTGTGGCAGTGCCAGCGCGCCGGGGCTGAGATCGGCTCGGATACCACCAACGCTGGCCACCGAGACCACGTCGGTAAGCCCGGCATGGTGCAGCGCCCACATGTTGGCCCGGTAATTCACCAGGTGGGGCGGCAGGGTATGCCCGTAGCCGTGGCGCGCCAGGAACACCACGTCATGGCCGCCGATGCGCCCGAAGGTGAGCGCCCCGCTCGGCTCGCCGTAGGGCGTGCGGACCACCTCGCGGCGGGTGACCTCCATGTTGGAGAGTTGCGTGAGGCCAGTGCCTCCGATGATGCCCAACATGGTTGCTCCTAATCGGCCATCGCGTAGATGGCCGGCAGATTCCGCCAGAAGCCTTCCACGTCCATCCCGAAACCGAACACGTAGCGGTCGGGTACCTGAAGGCCCACGTATTGCGCGTGTATGGGTTTGGGCTTGGACAGTTGCTTGTCGGCGAACACCGCCGAGTAGAAGCCGGCGGCACCATCGGCCAATAAACGCTCGCGGATGGCCAGCAGGGTCGTTCCCTCGTCGAGGATATCATCGACGATGAGGACGGTTCGCCCGGCCACGGACGTCTGTGGCAGGACCTTCCACTCAACCTCGCCCCCGCGGGTCGTGTTGCGGTAGCGAGTGACGTGGATGAAATCGAACTCCAGCGGGAAGCGCAGCAGCGGCAGCAATTGCCCCGCGAATACGACGCCACCGCCCATCACGCACAGGAGCAACGGGTTGCTATCCCTTAAGTCCGCGGTGATCTCTTGGGCCAGGCGCGTGACGGAGGCACGGACCGCCTCCTCGCTGCAGATGATTTCGGCATTGCGCAGGACCTCCCAGGACTGCGCGGCATCGAGCATGAACTGGCCCGCCTCAGAGCGACGCGAGGTCGATCGACTTGACGTACTGAGCAAAGTCACGGCCCACCTCCGCGTGGCGCA
Source organism: Betaproteobacteria bacterium (assembly GCA_025356655.1). GTDB lineage: Bacteria > Pseudomonadota > Gammaproteobacteria > Burkholderiales > SHXO01 > SHXO01. The sequence goes on from JANXRW010000002.1 coordinate 43,919, forward strand.
GCCCATAGGCTACATTCGCCTGCAGGTAGCCCAGCTTCGACCCGCAGTCGTAGCGCACGCCATCGAACGCGTAGCCGTAGACGGCCTGCTCCTTGAGTAGTGCCGCAATGCCGTCGGTCAACTGAATTTCGCCACCGGCCCCCGGGGTCACGCGCTCCAGGTGGCCGAAGATGGCCGGGGTGAGCACGTAGCGCCCGACCACGGCGTGGGTGGAAGGAGCATCCGCCGGCTTGGGCTTCTCCACGATGCCCGTCATGCGGAACATGCGCTCGCTCTCGCGCTCGCCCTGAATGATGCCGTAGCTGGAGGTCTCTTCGCGCGGCACGTCCTGCACGGCGATCACCGAACCCTGACGATATTCGAACACATCCACCATCTGCTTGAGCACCGGTGGGGTGCCGTCGAGGAGGTCATCGGCGAGCATGATCGCGAAGGGCTCGTCACCGACCACCGCCTTGGCGCACAGCACGGCGTGCCCCAGGCCCAGGGCCTCGGACTGGCGAACGTAGGTGCAGGTGATGTGCTTCGGGATGTTGTTCTGGACCTGCTCGAGCATGCGGGTCTTGCCGCGGGCGAGCAACTCCGTCTCCAGTTCGTAGGCCTTGTCGAAGTGATCCTCGATGGCGCGTTTGGTGCGGCCGGTGACGAAGATCATCTGCGTCACGCCGGCGGCGATTGCCTCCTCGACCGCGTACTGGATAAGCGGCTTGTCGACAATGGGAAGCATTTCCTTGGGGCTGGCCTTGGTTGCCGGAAGGAAGCGCGTGCCCATTCCGGCGACGGGGAAGACAGCTTTGGTGACCTTTTGCAAAACTTTCTCCTCAAGAAGCATCAGGCAGTTTGAGCAATTCTAGCAGTGCATCCTCGTCGAGCGCAGGAACGCCGAGTTCCAGTGCCCGCTGATACTTGCCGCCGGCATCAGCCCCGGCGACGACATAACTGGTGCGTGCCGACACGCTCCCGGCCACTTTGCCCCCGGCGGCGGCGATCAGTCCGCCGGCCTGCTCCCGGGAGAGTGTGGGAAGGGTTCCTGTAAGCACGAAGGTGCGGCCCGTGAGATGCCCGGGAGCGCGCGCAGTGACGCCCGGGCCTTCCTGCCAGCGCACGCCCGCCTCGCGCAGGCGGTTAATCACCTCGCGATTATGGGACTCGGCAAAAAACCCCGCTACCGCAGCGGCAACCACGGGGCCCACCTCGGGCACGGCGCTCAGGCGCACGGCGTCAGCCTGCAGGAGGGCGTCCAAGCCGCCGAAATCCGCCGCCAGGCCCCCTGCCGTGGACTCGCCCACGTTGCGGATGCCCAGCGCGTAGATGAAGCGAGCGAAGGTGGTGTCGCGGCTGCGCTCGATGGCCGCGAGCAGGTTGGCCGCCGATTTCGCGCCCATGCGCTCGAGCGCCTCCAGGGTCTCCTGGTCGAGCGCATAGAGATCCGCTGGCGTGTGCACGCGAGCGTTGTCGACCAATTGATCCACCAGCTTGTCCCCCAACCCCTCGATATCCAGTGCCCGGCGCGAAGCAAAATGCAAAATCGCCTGCTTGCGCTGCGCCGGACAGTAAAGGCCGGCGGTACAGCGCGCAGCGACCTCCCCCTCCACGCGCTGCACGGGCGACTGGCAAACCGGACACAGCGCCGGCAGCGTGAAGCGTTGCGCCTCTGCCGCACGACGATCCGGCAGCATGCGCACCACCTCCGGGATGACGTCGCCCGCTCGCCGCACAACCACCGTGTCGCCCACGCGTAAATCCTTGCGCCGGACCTCCTCCTCGTTGTGCAAGGTGGCGTGGGTGACGCGCACGCCGCCCACGACCACGGGCTCGAGCCGCGCGACCGGAGTGAGCGTCCCGGTGCGCCCCACCTGCACCTCAATGGCCTCGATGCGCGTTAACGCCTCCTGCGCCGGAAACTTGTGAGCTAACGCAAAACGCGGCGCCCGCGACACGAACCCCAAGCGGCGCTGGCAGGCCAAATCGTCCACCTTGTACACGACCCCGTCGATATCGAAAGGCAGCGCTTCGCGTTGCTCACCGATGCGCCGATAATAGGCGAGCAACCCCGCGGCGCCGCGCACCTGCTCGCGCAGCTCGGACACCGGCAGGCGAAGGCTGGCGAGGTAGGCCAGCTGATCACTGTGGCGCTCCTGCGGCACTTGGACACCCTCGAAGCGCCCGATCCCGTAGGCAAAGAAGCTTAGCGGACGCGAGGCGGTAATGCGCGAATCGAGTTGCCGCAGCGATCCCGCTGCCGCGTTGCGCGGATTGGCGAACTCGCGCTCACCGCGATCGCGCTGGCGTTGGTTCAACCGATCGAAGTCCCGGCGCAGCATCACCACCTCGCCGCGGACTTCCAAGAGCGCCGGGGCTAGATCCGAGGGCAGACGCAACGGGATGCTCCGCACGGTGCGCAGGTTCCCCGTCACGTCCTCGCCCGTTTGGCCGTCGCCACGGGTGAGCCCGAGAACCAACCGACCTCCCTGATAGGTGAGACTCACGGCGAGTCCATCGAACTTGGGCTCAGCGCAATAGGCCAGATCCTCCTCGCCCAAAGCCTCCCGCGCCCGTCGGTCGAAGGCCTCCATATCCTCGTCACTGAACGCATTGTTGAGCGAGAGCATGGGGAGCCCGTGCGCGACGGAGGCGAACTGGGCGGCGGGGGTAGCGCCTACCCTTGCGGTGGGCGAGTCCTCCAACTGGAGCTCGGGATATTCGGCCTCGAGCGCCTGCAGTTCCCGGAAAAGTGCGTCGAAAGCGGCATCGTCGAGCTCCGGCGCATCGAGCACGTAGTAGAGGTGGTTGTGGCGCTCGATTTCTTCGCGCAGGCTAAAGGCCCGCTCCTTGACCTTCGTCAACGCGCCCATGCGGCCCCCAGGTCAGGAAAAAAGGCGCAAGGCCAGGGGACTACCACTCTTGATTCGGTGCTTTTCCATCAGCGCGTAGATCTCGCGCAGCTGTTTTCGTATCTGGTCGAAGCCCTCGTCGGTGACGGGCTTGCGGTTGTCATCCACAACCAGCCCACCCAGGGACGTGGCCAAATGCTTACCCGCTGCCACCATGCGATCGAAGGCCCGTTGGCCGTCGGCCACCCGAGCCACGTCGAGCAACAGCGTGAGGCCGGTCATGCTGATGCGACTCATGCTCTCAGCGCTAAAGGGCTCGGAGCCCTCATTCATGAGCCGGAACAGCACCGCGCCGCCGTCATCCTTGTAGCGCATGGAGCCATCGGCGTCCAAGCTGAAGCCCGCCGCCTCCGCCACCCCACGCACCTTGGTGCCGGCGAAGCTGCGGCTGCGCGCGCCCACGACGTTGATCCCGACCTGCACATCCACCTGCAAGGACAACTCGTCTAGCGCTGCGGCCGCCTCCGCGTAGGGCAGTGTCGGCGGTGTCACGCACCGTGCGGCTGCCGACTCGGCAAACGCCCGGGCGAACGTGCCCAACTGTTCGAGCAGCGCTGCGGTGGCAGGTCCCGAACGATCGACGAGTTGCATCCTCAAGCGCAGCCCGGTGGCGCTATCCGAGTCGAGTTGGGCGCGCTCCGTCCACGTCCCTTTAGCAGCCTCAGCGTGGACATGCAGGCGGGTGCCGAAGCGAACGAGCGCCTCCCGTAGCGGCGCCAATTCGTTCGCGGTGAAGGGCTCCTCGCGCGCGAGTTCGATGGTGTAGTCCACCAGGGGGTCTGGCGCCTCGGGTGGTGGCGCGCGCAGCAGCGTCGGCTCGCGCGGCGACGGGGTCGATGCCGCCGGTGCGGGCGCGCCCGCCGGTTCGTCAGCGTCGCTCCACTGCGGCTCGATCCGCCCGGTCGCCCCACTGGACCGCACGGAGGGCTCGAATAGCGCGTCGCCACGGTCCGGCGCGAAGGCCCGTTCGGCACGGCTCTTGAAGCGGTGCTCCTGGACACGGTTGTAGATGATGACGCCGATGATGACCAGCACGCCGATGCCGATCAAGGCCATCTGCAGGTCGCTCAGAGAATAGTTCATGGCACCAAGAAGATGAGGGACGATTGTTCGGCTTGCGGCGGCCGGCCAGCCTGGGCCATCTCAGGCCACCGCCTTATGGTTCAATGACAGCGCGCCCTGGACATCCACCGCCACCACCCGGGACACGCCCTGCTCCGGCATGGTAACGCCAATGAGCTGTTCCGCCATCTGCATGGTGATTTTGTTGTGGCTGATAAAAAGAAATTGGGTGTGCTCCGACATGCGCTTGACCAATTCGCAGAAGCGCTCCACGTTGCTGTCGTCTAGCGGTGCGTCCACCTCGTCGAGTAGACAGAAGGGGGCCGGATTCAGGTTGAAGAGCGAGAAAACCAGAGACAAGGCGGTGAGCGCCTTCTCTCCTCCGGAGAGCAGGTGTATGGAACTGTTGCGCTTGCCCGGCGGCCGCGCGATCACCTGTATCCCCGCCTCGAGCATGTCCTCTCCCGTGAGCACAAGGCGTGCTTCGCCGCCGCCAAATAACGAGGGGAAGATCTCCCCAAAATGTCGATTCACCTGCTCGAAGGTCTCCTGCAACCGCTCCCGGGATTCCCGGTCGATGCGAGAAATGGCCCCCTCCAGGGTCGCCACCGCCTCACGCAGGTCCGACGCCTGATGCTCCAGATAGGTGTGGCGCTCGCGCGCCTGCTCCAGTTCCGCCAGTGCAGCGAGGTTCACCGCACCAAGAGCGCTGATTTCCTGCCCGAGGCGGGCGGCGTCGGCCTGCAGCGCCGCAGGGCGCATTCCACGCTCGGCGCGCTGCTGCAACAGCACCTCGTCGGCTTCGGCCTCACGCAATTGGGTCGCAAATCCCTCCTCCGCCAACCGGCCCTCCTGGGCCCTGAGCCGCAGCGCACCCAGACGCTCGCGCAGCGCATGGGCGTGCTGATCGAGCCCCAGACGCTCGCGCTCGGCCGCACGAAGCCGCCCCTCGGCCACGCCCAGCGCTTCGCGGGCCGCCGACAGCGCCCCTTCACGCTCGAGACGCGCCCCGAGCGCCTCGTCCAACTCCGCCAGCGCTGGCGCCTCGTCGACCGCGCCCAATTCCCCGCGTACAGACTCCAGCCCGGCGGCGACCTGCCCTTCGCGCACGCCTTGTTGACGCACGGCCCCTTCGAGCTCTTCCATCTTACTCAAGATGAGGCGCTCATTGAAGCCTGCCTCCTGGCGCCGCCTGGCCGCAGCCTCCGCTTGGGCGCGCTGCGCGTCCAGGGCAACGCTGGCCAGGCTAAACTCGCTACGTACCTGCTCGAGTTCCTGGGCTCGGGCGATGGCATCGGCGTCAAGTTCCAGGCGCCGCTCCAGGGCCTCGGCGCGGGCCTCCTGCTCTCGCTCCTGTTCGGCGCGCAGTTCCTCAAGCTCCCCGTCGATCTGTTCGCGCCGCTGGCGAGAGCGCTCGCTGCGCTGCGTGAGTTGTACGTGGGCGAGCTTTATCTCGTGGCGCTGCTGCTGCAGTTCCTCGGCCTCCTCGCGCAGGCGTGCCAGAACCCCGCGTTGCCCGGTGAGGCGCTCCTGCGCGCAGGCCGCCGCCTCGCGCGAGCGTGCTGCATCTCGCTCGAGGCCCTCGCGGCGGGATTCCAGGGCCTCGATCTCGCGCTGCCGCGCCAGGATACCGTGCACCTCCGAATCGGCCGCATGCAAGCTCACGCTGGTGGCACTGAAGGCGTGGCCCTCGCGGGTGACCAACAACAAGCCACAGGGCAGCGTGCGGGCCAATTCAAGCGCCCGGGGCGCGTCCTCCACAGCGTACACGCCGCTGAGCCAGTGGGCTAAAACAGCGCCCGCGGCATCGTCGCGCAGGCTGATGCGATTCGCCAGCGGCGCCACGCCCGTCAGAACGGGCAACGCTGCCGTGGTGCCAGCAGCCCGGTACAGCGAAACTTTGCCCGGTGGCGGGTCTCCCAGCCAGTGCGCGGCGCTCTCGAAGTCCTCCACCGCCAGCGCATTAAGGCGCTCGCGTAGCACCGCCTCCACGGCATCCTCCCAGCCCGCCTCAACGCGCAGGGCCTGCCATAGGCGGGCCGCATCCCCTAGGCCCCGGGCTGCGACCCAGGCGGCCAGCTCCCCCGCCCGCGACACCTGCTGTTGGACGCGGGTCAGGGCCGTCAGTTGCGCCTCGAGGCTCTCCAGGGTGCGGCGCGCAGCCACGGCAGCCTCCTGGGCCGTGGCTGCCTGGTCCTGCGCTTCGTCCAATTGGTCCGACGCGAGGCCAAGCGCCTCACGCCGCTCCTGGTGTTGGGCCTCGAGCGCCTGCCGCTCCTCCAGCCGTTCGCGCTCCGCTCCGGGGTCATCCGGATCCAGGCCGGCCTGCTCGCGCTCGAGGCGCTCGATGCGCAGCGCCAGACCGCCGAGCACCCGGGAGGCATGCTCCACGCGCGTGGACTCGACCTGTAAGGCTTGGCGGCGTTGGGCGAGTGCCTGTGCGCAGGATTCTGTCGCCGCGCGCTGGGCCTCGAATGCCGCCTGCGCCTGTGGCAGGGCCGCCGCGTGCTCCTGCGCCTTGTCTTGGGCGCGCTGCAAAGCCAGACGGGCGCCCTCGAGGGCCTCGGTGCGCTCCTCCAGGCCTGTGCGGGTCAGGGCCAGTTGCAGGGCGAGGGCCTCTGCTTCGGCGGCCAGTTCCGCCTGCCGGGCCTCGATGCGGCGGCGCGCATCGCGCTGGTACTGCAGCCCCTGCTCGAGGCGGGCCACAACGGCGTTGGTTTCGTAGAGCGCGCCCTGGGCGGTATGCACCCCGTCACCGGCCCCGAAGTGCGCCACGCGCAACGCCTCCAGGCCGCTGTCGATCTGGCCCAGGCGCTCCGCCGCCTGCTCGAGTTCCGCCTCCGCTTGTCCGCTGTCGCGCTCGAACCGCTCGCGCAGGGCGCCCGCCTCTTGCCGGCGCAACAGCCAGGCCAGTTGCTGGGCCTGCTGCTGTGCAGCCATGAGGTCACGGTACTGGGCCGCCGCCTTGGCCTGCTCGTCGAGCCGGCCCACCTGGGCCCCCAGTTCGCGCAGGATGTCATCCACGCGCGTGAGATTCTCCGCGGTGTCCTCGAGCCTTGCCTGGGTCTCGCGGCGACGCTCCCGGTACTTGGAGATGCCTGCGGCCTCCTCCAGGAACACGCGTAATTCCTCCGGCCGGGACTCGATCACCCGGGAGATCATCCCCTGCTCGATGATGGCGTAGGCGCGCCCGCCCAGACCCGTGCCCAGGAACACGTCGGCGACATCCTTGCGCCGCACCGGGGTGTGGTTGATGTAGTACTCGGAGTCGCCGTTGCGCTCCAGGACCCGCTTCACGGAGATTTCCGCGTAACGACTCCAGGCACCGGCGGGGCGTCCCAGGCTGTTGTCGAAGACCAGCTCCACACTGGCTCGATTGGCCGGGCGGCGCCCGCCGGCGCCGTTGAAGATGACGTCCTGCATCGTCTCGCCGCGCAGTTGCCGGGCGGAGGATTCGCCCAGCACCCAGCGCACCGCGTCGATGACATTGGACTTGCCGCAGCCGTTCGGACCCACCACCCCGACGCGACGACCTGGAACGGGGATGTGGCTGGGGTCGACGAAGGACTTGAACCCGGAGAGTTTGATGTGGGTGAGGCGCAATTTGGCGCGTCCGGCGCGGCGTATACTTACAAGCATCAATAAAACAAGCGCCTGGCCCATGAACGGAACCAAGCGCCTACATGTCAGCGGTACATTTTAACTCATTCGCTGCGAGGCAACACATGCCCTTCGGGCCCGACGCCGCACTGGAAACCTTCCCCAATCCCTCCCCGGAGCGGGACTTCCGGATCCATATGGAAATCCCCGAATTCACCTGCCTTTGTCCAAAAACAGGCCAACCGGACTTCGCCACCCTGTTCCTGGATTACATTCCCGAGAGCCGCTGCGTGGAGTTGAAGAGCCTCAAACTCTACATCTGGGCCTTCCGTGATCAGGGTACCTATCACGAAGCCGTGACTAACCGGATCCTGGGCGATCTTGTCGCAGCAACCGAGCCGCGCTACCTGCGCCTGGCGGCGCGCTTCCTGGTGCGTGGCGGCATCTACACCACCGTGGTGGCAGAGCACCGCCGCCCGGGCTGGCAGCCCGCCCCACCGGTCGACTTGGACGTCCTTCCAGCGCAGGCCGTGGATCGCCGATGAGCTTGCAGGTCGAGGAGGTCGCGCCGTCTTGAATCCCCACCTGTCCCTGTTGCAGCCCTACCCCTTCCAGAAGCTCTCTGCGCTACTCGCGCCGCTGCGTGCGCCGGAGCACCTGCGCCCCATCAACCTATCCATCGGCGAACCCAAGCATCCGACACCGGCGTTCATTTCGCGGGCACTGGCCGACGCCCTCGGCGGGCTCTCGAGCTATCCCGCAACGGCCGGCGGGGAGCCGCTGCGGCGGGCCATTGCCCAATGGCTGACAAAGCGCTACGGTCTGCCTGCGCTAGATCCTGCCACGCAGGTGCTACCCGTCCTTGGGAGTCGCGAAGCGTTATTCTCCTTCTGCCAGGCCGTGGTCGACCCCAGCCGACCGGGTGCCAGCGTCGTCATGCCCAACCCTTTCTACCAGATCTACGAAGGTGCCGCACTGCTCGCCGGCGCGCGGCCGGAATTCCTCAATCTGAGTCCGAGGGACGAGGGCCGCCTGCCGCTCGAGCAGATCACCCGGCAGGCCTGGGATCAGGTGCAACTTCTCTATGTTTGCAGCCCGTCGAACCCAACGGGCGCCGTGCTCGACCTGGAAGGCTGGCGGGAGGTGTTCGCCGCCGCCGACCGGCATGGCTTCGTCATCGCTGCCGATGAATGCTACTCGGAGATCTACTTGGACGAGACGAGCCCACCGCTGGGCGCGCTGCAGGCGGCCCACCTTCTGGGCCGGGCGGACTTCTCGCGGCTCATGGTCTTCGGGAGCCTATCCAAACGCTCCAACGTGCCGGGAATGCGCTCGGGCTACGTCGCCGGAGAGACCGCCCTCATCAAGGCCTTCCTGCATTACCGCACCTACCACGGCTGCGCCATGAGTCCGGCGGTGCAGGCGGCGAGCATCGCAGCCTGGGACGACGAGGACCATGTGCGCGAAAACCGCCGCCTCTACCGCGACAAATACGCCGCGGTGGGAGCCATCCTGCGCCCGGCCATGCCGGTGGAGATCCCGCCGGCGAGTTTTTACCTGTGGCTGGCCACCCCGGGCGACGAGTTGGAATTCACCCGGCGCCTTTATGCCGACTATAATGTGCTTGTTATTCCGGGCTGCTTCCTCGCTCGGCCCGTGCGTGGGAACAACCCCGGCAGCGAGCGCGTGCGCATGGCCCTCGTGGCGCCGCAGGACGAGTGCATCGAGGCGGCGGCACGCGTGCGCGACTGTGTCGCCCGGCTCCGCGCCTAGGCACGCCCCACTACGTAATCAAGGAATCCCATGTCTGATCTGCAATCCATCATCGACACCGCCTTCGAGAGTCGTGCCAGCTTGGGCCCTCAGAGCGCCCCGGCCACCCTTCGTGAGGCCGTCGCCGAAGTCATCGCCGGACTCGATAGTGGCCACTGGCGCGTGGCCGAGAAGATCGACGGTGAATGGGTGACGCACCAGTGGATAAAAAAAGCGGTGCTGTTGTCTTTCCGGCTCCAGGACAACGAGGTGGTTCGCGACGGTTACACCAACTACTTCGACAAGGTTCCGTCGAAGTTCGCCGACTACGGTCGCAGGGATTTTGCCGAGGGCGGGTTCCGTGTGGTGCCCCCGGCTGCCGTACGCCGCGGCGCCTACATCGCACGCAACGTGGTCCTGATGCCTTCCTACGTGAACATCGGCGCCTACGTCGACGAGGGCACTATGGTTGACACGTGGGCCACCGTGGGCTCTTGCGCGCAGATCGGCCGCAACGTGCACCTCTCCGGTGGCGTGGGCATCGGCGGGGTGCTGGAACCGGTTCAGGCAAACCCCACCATCATCGAGGACGGGTGTTTCATCGGCGCGCGCTCAGAAGTGGTCGAAGGGGTGATTGTCGGCGAGGGCTCGGTGATCTCCATGGGCGTGTACCTCGGCCAGAGCACCCGCATTTATGATCGCGACAAGGGCACAGTCTCCTACGGGCGAATCCCACCGGGCTCGGTCGTGGTGTCGGGCAACCTGCCCTCCGCGGACGGAACGCACAGCCTCTACTGCGCGGTGATCGTCAAGCAGGTGGACGCGAAGACGCGCGCCAAGGTGGGCATCAACGAACTGCTTCGCACCGACTGATGCCATCACTGCGCCCCCTGAGCGGAAGGTCCTGAACTCATGTTCCTGGCTCCCGTACTGAAGCTGATGGCGGAGAAGAACGCCTCCGATTTGTTCCTCTCGGCGGGTGCCCCGGTGTGCATCAAGATCCTCGGGACCATCATGCCGGTCAACAGCGAGGTGCTCGATGCGCAGACGGTCAAGCGCATCGCCTATGAGCTGATGTCGCCGCAGGACCAAGCCGATTTCGAGACCCATTGGGAATCGAACTTCTCCTTTCCGCTGCCGCAGGTGGGGCGCTTTCGCGTAAACGTCTTCAAGCAACGCGGCAACGTTGCCGTGGTCATACGCCACCTGAAAGCGCAGACGCCGGGGTTCGACACCCTGCGCCTGCCCGCCGTGCTGAAGGAACTGATCATGGAGCGCCGCGGCCTGATACTGGTCGTGGGCGCCACGGGCTCCGGGAAATCCACGACGCTGGCCGCCATGATCGAGCACCGCAATGTCACCCGCGGTGGCCACATCCTCACCGTCGAAGACCCAATCGAATTCGTGTTCCGACACAACCGCTGCGTGATCAATCAGCGCGAGGTGGGCATCGACACCAAGACGTTCGAGACGGCACTGGTGAACGCCATGCGCGAGGCCCCGGACATCCTGATGATCGGCGAGGTCCGCGACAAGCAGACGCTCCAGCACGCGCTTCTCTATGCGCAGACCGGGCACTTGTGCCTCACCACCTTGCACGCGAACAACAGTTACCACGCGCTGAATCGGATCGTCAATTTCTTTCCCCACGACGCCCGCTCCGCGCTGCTCGCCGACCTTGCCATCTCGCTCAAAGCCGTCATCTCCCAGCGTCTGGTCAAGGCGCTCGACGGTAGTTTGGTCGCGGCCGTGGAGGTCATGCTCAACAGCAAACACATCGCCGAACTCATCCTGAAGGCGGAGTTCGACCAGATCAAGGACGCTATGGAGAAGAGCCTGTCGCCCGGCTCCGAGACCTTTGAGCAGGCCCTCTACCGGCTCTATGCCACGGGTAAGATCAGCAAGGACGAGGCATTGCGCAGTTCCGACTCCTCGACCAACCTGTCTTGGATCATGAACAACGCCGAACAAAAAGGCGGCAAGTCTGCCGATGGAACGTCCAACATGCCGCGACACGACATCACGGCCACCTCCTTTGACGCTTTCACCATCGACCTCGATGCCAAGCGCTGAGGGCCCTCCGACCCTGGAAACCACGCTCGCGCTAGCGAGCGAGTTGATCGCCCGGCCCTCGATGACGCCGCAGGATGCGGGATGCCAGGATCTCTTGCGCAGCCGGCTAGAAGCGCACGGTTTTCTGTGCGAGGAAATGCCCTTCGGAGCGGTCAAGAACCTATGGGCCACCCACGGCTCTGGAGCCCCGTTGGTCTGCTTCGCCGGCCATACCGACGTCGTCCCCACGGGACCGCTCGACCAATGGACCAGCCCGCCGTTCTCGCCCCAAGTGCGCGAGGGCATGCTCTATGGGCGTGGCGCCGCAGATATGAAAGGCTCCATAGCCGCCTTCGTCACCGCCGCCGAGCGCGTGGCCCGGCAATGGCCCGGCCACCCCGGCACGATTGCTTGCCTACTGACCTCCGATGAGGAGGGTGTGGCGGTGGATGGCACCGCACGGGTTGTCGAAGTGCTGCGCAGCCGCGGTCTCGTGCTCGACTACTGCATCGTGGGCGAACCCACGGCCGATCGGCAGTTGGGCGACACCATCAAGAACGGCCGCCGCGGCTCCCTCTCGGGCGAACTAACCGTGCACGGCGTCCAAGGCCACGTGGCCTACCCGCACCTCGCACGCAACCCGATCCACTTGGCCCTGCCCTTGCTCCAGGCGCTGGCCCAGGAGCACTGGGACGAGGGCGATGAATATTTCCCGCCCACGAGCTTCCAGATCGCAAACCTCAATGCGGGAACCGGGGCGACCAATGTCATCCCCGGCCACCTGAAGGCCCAGTTCAACTTCCGCTTCTCCCCGGCGAGCCCGGCGCAGCGACTGCGCGAGCGCGTTGAAGCGCTGCTGGCGCGGCACGGCGCCGATTGGAGTCTCGACTGGTCGCTCTCCGGCAACCCGTTCCTCACCCCCCGCGGGCCGCTGTGCGACACGCTCGCGCGAGTGATCGAATCAGCGCTCGCCGTCTCGCCCGTGCTATCCACCTCCGGGGGCACCTCCGACGGGCGCTTTCTGGCCGCGATCGCACGCGAGGTGGTGGAACTAGGGCCGGTCAACGCCACCATCCACAAGGTCAACGAGCACGTGGCCGTGAGCGAACTCGAACAACTCGCGCAGATCCACTATCTCACCCTGCAGGCGCTCCTCCATGTGGTCTGAAGCCCGCCAAACCTTGATCACGCCGCGGGATTTGCTGCGCTTCGCCGTCAGCCGTTTCAACGAAGCGGGGCTCAGCTTCGGGCACGGCTGTACCAACGCCGTCGACGAGGCAGCCTACCTTATCCTGCATAGCCTGCACCTGCCGCTCGAGCAAATGGATCCTTTCTTCGACGCGCGCTTGGTTGCCACGGAAATCGAGCAGGTGTTGGTGCTGCTCGAGCGGCGCGTACGCGAACGCATCCCCGCTGCGTACCTGACTCGCGAGGCTTGGCTGGGCGCGCACCGCTTCCATGTAGATGAACGCTGCATCGTGCCACGCTCGCATCTCGCTCACCTGTTGGGCGACGAGCCCGCTGCCTACTTGCCCATCCACCCCGAGCGCGCGCTCGACCTGTGCACCGGCTCCGGTTGCTTGGCCGTGTTGCTGGCGCTGACCTACCCGGACGCGCGTGTGGACGCCGTGGACCTCTCGGTGGCAGCACTGGAAGTCGCCACGCTCAACCGCGACAGCTACCAGATGCAGGGCCGGGTCCGCTTGCTGCACTCGGACCTCTTCGCCGCGGTGGCGGAGCAGCGCTACGACCTGATCCTGTGCAACCCGCCATACGTGGACGACAACGCCATGTCAGCACTGCCCGCAGAATACCTATGGGAGCCGCGAACGGCGCTGGCCGGCGGCGGCGATGGGCTGGACCTCGTGCGGCGGATTCTCCTCGCCGCCCCGGAACATCTGACGCCGGACGGCGTGCTGGTGATGGAGATCGGCGACCGGCGCCAAGCGCTGGAGCGCAGTTTCCCCAAAATGCCCTTCCTCTGGCCCGAAGACGACGACGCCACAGACCAGATCTTCGCTATTGATCGGCGCACGCTGACGGCTGCGCTGGCCTGAGCGCCGGGGCGCGTCGCCCCGACCTTTTTCCCGTCAATCCGTCGTTGGCATGCACCCTTGCGCAGCAAGGCGCTGTGTCTTTCCGACAAGCCTGCGCGAATTCGCCTGATACCGCTGGTAGTGTCCTTCCAGCCGGGCCCACGAAGGACAGTGCGATGCTAAGCACCCCACACCCGCCGCAACCCACCTGAGTTCGAACGCACACGCCGGCGCCGTGCCCGCTGGCGCGCGCCCTGGCGCTAGACTATTACAAGCTCAAGACGTGGGTGGGTGTCGGAGCATCGGCGGCGCCTCCTCCGCCACGCGCACCAACACCCCGGGCGTGAACGCACAGCGCCCGCCACGATGGCACTCCGGACACAAGTGCACGACCTTCAGGCTCGGGTGGTACATGCATGCCGTGCCCGCCCCGGCGTAGTCCTGGCGTTTCGCCCATGGCCCTGCCCCTCGGCGGCTTCCCAGCCCACCTATCACACCGCTCCAGACCCCGTCACGCAGCCTTACCGGAAGAACCCGCAGGGCGGCGAGACGTGCAAGGAAAGCAGCAACGGGACCGGCATCGGCGCGAGGCTAGGGAAGGTTTCTGAACAACTTGTCCCACGACTTGCCCGCCAGGAGAACCGCTAGGCACCTCTCGGCAACCCGGGCCCAGGTCCGCAGGGCGGCACGGGTGGAGCGATGATCCCCACCCCGTACCGTGCAGCAAAGCCGTGGTCAACCCTGCGGTTCGTGGATGATGATCCCGTCGAGGGTGTCCGCGAAGTCCTCCCAGGGCCGCGCGGCCAGCACCCTGCGCGTATCGTCGTAGCCCGCTCGCCACCGCGTTTCGGTGCCCATGCCGGTGAAGTCGATATCCTTCGTCTGATCCTCGCGTTCAAGGCGCGGCGCGTGCAATGGCATCAGGTGCATCACCGTTGCGCAGCCATAGGCGAGCAGACCCTTGACCTCCGGCTTGTCACGTTCCTCTGCGGGGATGTGGTTCTTGAGTTCACCGACGATGTGGCGCATGCGATGGATCTGCTGCTGACGCATGACGTGACTCGTCGCCCGGCTCGCATACTGGATATCCTTCTGGCGTGCCATCACCTGCGAGATGGTGTCCGGTTCTACCCCGCTCGCATGCCAGACGTTACCGGCAAAGATGAGCGTATCCCTACGCGGATTGTCGTCGAGCACGACCTCGACGGGCGTGTTGGAATACAGGCCTCCGTCCCAATAAGGGTCGCCGTCGATGCGGACCGCCGGGAAAGCCGGTGGAAGCGCTCCGGACGCCATCACGTGTCGCGAATCGAGCGCCATCTCGCGACTATCGAAGTAGCGCATTTGGCTCGTGCGCACATTCACCGCGCCGAGCGTCAGTCGCATGTTGTCCGAGGCACTGATGCGCCCAAACTTCACCAGCCTGGCGAGCGTCTCCTGCAGGGGAGAGGTTGTGTAGAAGGCTGCGCGCTCCGCACCGAGAGAGGCATTTACGCCCCACACGGCCCCTGGATTCGGCGCAAAGAAGCCCTCGATTCCCTTCGACACGATATTCGCCCGCGCCAGGGCACTCATCGCCCCGGGTCACAGGCCCCAGAGTTTAGCGACCTCGTCACTGCGCACCATGCGCCAGAACTCCATCAGCCGCTCCATCCGTGTCTCAGGCGGGTTGCCGGCGATGATGGCGCCGTTGATGGCGCCGATCGAGGTGCCGATCACCCAGTCCGGCTCGACCCCGGCCTCGTGCAGCGCCTCGTACACACCGACTTGGTAGGCGCCCAGCGCGCCCCCGCCTTGGAGCACCAACGCAATCTGACCTGGTAAGGATTCCATGGGTTCCTCTTTGATCGAACTCAGTTGGTCTTCACACGGGAGGTGATCGATGTGACGACCTCCGCGACGGTTTCGAAGGGCTTCGCCGCCTCGCCGGAGAGCCCGTGGCGGCGCGCGATCCAGGCAAAGTCCGTGTAGACGGCCCACACCTCGCCCTGCTCATTCTGGTGCACCAGCAGGCGCACCGGCCAGTCCAGTCCGGCTTCAGCCTTGGCACGGATGAAGAGCGTGCCCAGCGGCGGGTTGCCGAAGGTGAGCAGCGTGGAGGGGCGGATGGAGATCCCCGACTGCGCCGCGAGTCCGGACTGGTCGACCTCACTGAAGAACAGGATGCCCTTCGCGGCAATGTCCTGCTTGAGACGGACGATCGTGTCCGACATGGTATGGGCACTCTTGACCTGAACGACACCGTCATCCTGGGCTTGGGCGGAAACGCAGAACACGAGAAACGCGAGGGCTGCAGCGCGACGAAGTAACATGGTCATTTCCTCAGTTGGGGTAAATCAATCAGGGTGAACCTGCGGGGACTGCGAGAGCGTCAGCCAGTTGCCCAGCCACGCTGCCAGTAGGATGGCCGTGCCGATGCCTACCACGCAGGCTCCCCAGCCGAGGCGTTCGAAAACCGCACCCAGTATCACGGTACCCGCGAGCCCTCCGCTGAAGTAGCAGGCGAGGTAGATTCCGTTGGCCGACCCGCGGTCCGCCAACCCCGCTTTGCCGACGAATCCGGTCGCGGTCGCCTGGGCGAAGAAAGTTCCCGCGCCCACCAGCGCAAGCCCGGCCAGCACGGCGGCGATCTCCGGTTGCACCAAAAGCGGCAAGCCCGCGGCGGCAACGGCGAGGGCACCCCAGAATGCAGGGCGCGTTCCAAAACGGGCTACCGCCAGGCCTGAAAGGGGAGTGGCGATAATCGCCGGCAGGAAAACGAAGTATACAAACCCCACGGCCATCATCGAGAGCCCGAGCGGCTCCCGGACGAGGACGAAGTTCACGAAAGTGAAGGTGCCGATGAAAGCGAAGAGGATCAAGAACCCAATCGCGAAGCCCGCGCGCAGCGCTGGGTTACGGAAGTGTGCAGCCCACAGCGCGAGCGGCGACTGGGCGTCCGCGGCCATGGGTGCGGGCGCGGCGCGCTTCAGCCAGACCCGCACCAGCACCGAACCACACAGGTTCAGCGCGGCAAAAGTGAGGAAGTTGCCCGCAACACCCAGGTGATCCACCAGTGCGGCGGCCATGAGGCGCCCCACGAGATTGCTCGCCACGTTGCCCGTGATGTAAGCGGCAAAGGCACTTGCCGTCTCAGCCGCATTGCAGTGTTCCGCGAGGTAAGAGAGGGTCAGTGCGAACGCCGTGGCCATGCACAGCCCTTGGGCGATGCGCAACAGGGCGAAGGAAAGCAGATCCGGAGCGATCGAGAGTAGGGCCGTGGGAATCGCCAGCAAACCCAGGCTGGCCACGATGCCGAAGCGCCGGTCGATGCGCCGGCTGAAAAAGGCGACCGCGAGGCCCGCGATCGCCATCCCAAGGGAACTCGCGTTGACCGCGAGCCCCATCGCCGCGGGCCGCACGCCGTAGGTTTTCGCGAGCGCGGGCAGGATGGCCTGGGTCGCGAAAAGGTCTACGAGCGTCAGAAACGCGGCCAGCCCGATGAGGAGATTACGCATGTCCGCTCCCGAGTTACATCATGTGGTCGTCCATCTTCATCTCCGTGGGGAATAGGTCCACGGAAATGATGGCGGCCTTGACCTTGCCGTTGTTCTTCCACCAGTGCATCGTCGGCGCCTTTTCCGCTGGGACTTCGCCCGCCTTGTGCTGGATCGGCACGGCGCATGTGCTGGCGTACTCGGTGACGTGTCCGGAGACGATGTAAATCATGGCAGGGCGATCGCCGTGGTCGTGCCAAGGAACAACCCAACCGGGCGCCACCACGAGTTCACGCGTGCGAAACAGCCGTCCTTTGAGCGCGATGGAATCCTGGGACAGGTCGTTGGAGGCAAGCAGCCTGTCGGTGACGCCCTGGGGAGCGGTCGGGTACGGCTTCTGGCCCGCGCCGTCCGGCGTCATCTTGTCCGCCGGGCACTCGCCGGCCAGCGCGTTGAGGCAGAATGCGGCCGCCAGGACGGCGGCAGGAATGGTCAGTTTCATGCGGTAAGTCTCCTGAGGTTGAGGTACTTCAATGAGCGGTCCAACCGCCGTCGATTGGCAGGATGGCACCGGTAATGGATGCGGCAGAATGGCTGGCAAGAAACACGGCGAGCGCCGCGATCTCCGCCACCGTCACGAACTTCTTGGTGGGCTGGGCGGCCAGCAGTACATCGCGCTTGACCTCCTCCTCGCTGATGCCCCGGGCCTTGGCCGTGTCGGGAATCTGCTTCTCCACCAGCGGCGTCCACACGTAACCCGGGCAGATCGCGTTCGCGGTGATCCCCTGCGCTGCCACCTCGAGCGCCACCGTCTTGGTGAAGCCGGCAACCCCGTGCTTGGCTGCAACGTAGGCCGCTTTGTAGCAGTGCGTGGGCCGAAGCGACGTTGATGCTCCGACCCCAGCCGCGCTCTTTCATCGCAGGCAGCGCGAGACGCGTGGTGTGAAATGCCGACGAAAGGTTGATCGCGAGGATCGCGTCCCACTCGCCACAGGAAAATCCTCCACCGCGGCCACGTATTGGATGCCAGCGTTGTTCACGAGGATGTCCACGGCACCATGCGCGACGATGGCCTGATTCATCATCGCCTCGATCGCCTCGGCGTTGGACATGTCCGCACCGTTGTAATCGATACGAACTTGGTGCCGCGCCTCAATGCCCGCACGCAGCCGCTCGATCTCGGCCGCGTCCCCGAAGCCGTTGAGAACGACGTTGGCTCCTTGTGCGGCCAGGGCCTCGGCGATACCGAGCCCAATGCCACTCGTCGACCCCGTTACTAATGCAGTTTTTCCTTTGAGCATCTGTGTCTCCGTTTGCCCCTATGCCGGAAACCCCGGCCCTGTGCGTTCGTCGCGGATCAAGCGACGAACGCACAAGGCCTGCTTGCCGCCATTGCCGGGCTCTGGAAACTCGATGGCTCTCCGGCACCAACGGACCCGGCTCATCTCTCCTTCGACGTTAAGGATCGACGCCAGACGAGGCGCAGGCGCAAGGGCTTGCTACCGGCTTCGCTGAAGCCGTCAGACGGGAGGAACGCGACGACGTCCAATAAGGACCCCGTGAAATCCTGCTCAGCTCGGAATTCCCGGAGGAGCCTGACGATGAGTGTCGTGAAATATTGTGGTAACCAACAACAGGTGCTTTAAGACACATCTGCAACGCGATGCGCTGCTGGCGGCGGGCATCGATGCGCGCCACTTGTTCGAGGATCATGCCTCCAGCACCACCGATGATCGACCTGGCTTGGCCAAGGCGCTCGAATTCATGTGCCCGGGCGACATGCTCGTCGTCGGGAAGCGGGATCGGCTGGGGCGTTCTCTGCCGCACCTGCTCTCCATCGTGACCACGCTGAAGGACAAGCGGGTCGCCTTCCGGTCGCTCACCGAAGGCATGGGCACCACTACGGTATCGGGCGAGCGGCTGTTCCATGTATTCGTCGCACTGGCGCAGTAAGAATTTGGCGCCAGACGCACCACGCTGATTGAGACTTTGGCCCATGTCGGATGGCCCGGTGCGGGCGACATCGACACCGGCATTTCCTTGTGCACCCTGCGTTCAGAGGCAAGCACGGTCCAGTTAATTTGGGTCGCCCAAGTGGCAGGGATTGGCCGGGAGTGGCCGTTGATCGTGGAAACTGGACAAATCCCGCCGGTTTGGACTTACATCCGAAAAGTTGAAAAAGTCCGCCTAGTGGGTACGCCGGACCAGACGAAACTCCAGCGGCGCGAACTCGGCGAGGCCCAGCTCCAGCGACCGGCTGTCCACCTCCACCCCCGCGGGCTCGCGCCACTCGGCCAGCGGAAAGTGCGGACGAAAGCACACGGGCGGCAGTTCGACCAAGCCCGCTCGGTACAGATAAGATCTTCGCTATTGATCAGCGTAAGATGAAGGCAGCGCTGGCTTGAGTGCCGGGGCGCATCGACGCCCCGAATTCTTGCCTGCCAGCCGTCGTTGGCATGCACCTTGCCTGCCAACGCAGTAGCGGGTTTCCAACCGGCACCCGGGCCAGGTCTTGGGCCGCCAACCGCCGGGCGCAAAGCAGAGAGGGAGAACCCAATGAGATATCAGACCATCGCCGCGCTGTTGCTAACCCTCTGGACGGGCCAAGTACTCGCCGGCGAGATCGATCCAGGCGCGGTCGTCGGTGGCGCCGTGGGCGGCGGCCTGGGTGCGGCCATCGGATCCGTGTTGGGCGGCAAGGAGGGCGCCGTGGTTGGCGCCGGTGTCGGCGGAGCCGTGGGTGCCGCGGTAGGGGCCAAGCCCACGGATCCGAAGAAGGCCCGCTCGACCCAGCCCACGCCAACGGTCATCGTTGCCCCTCCCAGCGTCGTGGTGGAACGCGACGTGGTGAAGGTGCACGAGGAGGACTGCTGGCCCCCCGGACATTGCAAGGACAAGCACCGGCAAAAGCATTCGCAGGAGGCCGCGGGAGAGCGCGAACACGAACATGAGCGCGACCACGAGCACCGACGCGAGCACGAACGCGGTCACGACCGAGACGACTGAGAAGGAGATCTGGGCTTGGCAGGCCCGGGCGGTGGGTTTTAACCGGGGGGTTTACGTCCTGGGCCCGCAGCCTTGCGTTCAGGACCGCCAGCCTTTCGCCCAGACGTGGGCGGCTTGGACGACGAGCTAACGGGCTTGCGGGCCGGAGTGGCGGGCTTGCGCCCTGGGCCGCCCGGCGCTGCACCGGCACCCACCCCCCCGGGCGGCCTGCGCGGGGTTCGCGGCTTCGCGGGCACGCGCCCGCGGGAGGCAGCCGCCTCCTCACCGGACGCTTCCCTGGCGGCCACCCCGAGGGCCTTGCGCACTGCCCTGGATTTGGTCGGCGGCTTGGCCTTCTCCCCGGCGTCGGACTTGGCCGAAGCTCTGGGTTTGGCCGCGCCCCTACCCTTTACGGCACCGGACGCCCTGCCCTTATCTTCGAAACCCGTAAGGGGCTGCCGGCGAACGTGAGCCGCCTGCGGCACCGGCGCGGACTCGGGCGCCTCCTCGCCATCCATCAGGGTCTCTGGGTCAACCGGATCAGGGTTCAATGTGAAAACCCATTCCAGCAGTGGCTCGACTTCCTGCGGCTCCAATTCCCGGTAAGCGCCCCGACGTAACCCAAAGGGCAGCGAGAACAGGCCAAAACGCACTCGCATCAAGCGGCTGACGGTGAAGCCCAGGGCCTCGAAAGTCCGCCGCACAATGCGGTTGCGGCCCTCGCGCAGGACCACGCGGTACCAGTGGTTGAGGCCTTGCCCGCCGCGTTCCTCAAGGACATCGAAGCGCGACATGCCATCCTCGAGGGAAACGCCGGCCAGCAATTGAGCGCACTGCTCCTCCGAGGGCTGGCCAATCACCCGCACGGCATACTCGCGCTCCACATCGAATTTCGGATGCATCAGCCGGTTGGCAAACTCCCCGGAGTTCGTGAAGATGAGCAGCCCGCTGGTGTTGAAGTCCAGGCGTCCCACAGCCAGCCACTTACCCAGGCGAATGGGCGGCAGCTTGGCGAAAACGCTGGGGCGACCCTCGGGATCATCGTAGGAAACGATCTCTCCTTCGGGCTTGTGATACACGATGATGCGCACCGGCGCGGCGTGCTCGCGCACGGTCACTTGGCGTCGCCCCACCCGCAGCACGTCGCCAGCGTTCACGCGCATACCGACGATGGCATCGACGCCGTTCACCGTCACTTTGCCCGCGCGGATCATCTCCTCCATCTCACGACGGGAGCCCAGTCCCGATTGGGCAAGGATCTTGTGGATCTTCTGCGTGGGTCCGGCAGGTTCCGCCGCGAGGACCTCCTCGATCACGGGTTCCGGGACCGTAGGAGCCTGCGGGCGTGAAGAACGGGCGCCACCGCCACGGTCCGCGGCGCGCCGAGGTCTCGACGCCACGGGTTTCGGCGGTGGACGCGGCGCACGACGAGTCGGCGCAGCGCCGTTCTCGGGCGCGCGTTGCCGTTCTGCGACGGCGGGACTGCGTGTACGCGGCCCCGGCGCGTTGACCGGTCGCTGCCGCTCATCGCTTCGCGCGGCGGCCGGCCTACCCGGCCCCCCGGCTGTGCGGCGGCCGGGCCCCGTGCTTCGGGCACCGGGTCCGCCGCGGGACTCTACGGGCCGAGGCCCGCCGCGGGACGGCGCAGGACGCGGCCCGCGCTCGGCGTATTCCTTGCGCCCGCCCGCTGGCGCCGCACGCGGGGCCCGAGGTTTGCGGGGCAAACCATCGTCGCCCGATACGGAGCGAGGCGCCCCACCTGGTCGGGGACCTGCCGGGGCGCGCGGGGGGCGCTCCCTGCGGGTACCCTCCTCAAAACGGCTGGGACCACCGGCGTTCCGGGGGCCTGCACCGGCGGCGCGGGGCGGTCGGCCTGCGCGGGCGCCGTCTGGACGGGGCCGCGGGCCGGTGGCCGGACGCCGGTAGCCCGCACCGGACGCGCCCGTGGCGCCCGCGGGGCGAGGGGGTCTCGGCGTGGATCCCTGCGGCTTCTCGCCGGCGCCCGCCGGGCGCACGCGTACTGCAGGGCGCGCATCCGGTGCACCGGACCCGGCCCGGCGAGGCGCTTTGTAGGCGCGGGCACTACGCCCAGTGGGCTTGGCAGTGGGGTCTTTGGCCATGATTCTCAGACCTCCCGTCGCTCGACTAGCGCCTGGGTCAGCGTACCGCTGTCCACCTGCTCCAATTCCCCGCCAACGGGGAGACCACGGGCGATGCGGCTCACCCGCATTCCGCGCGCGCGCAGTAGTTCGCCCAAGTAGTGGGCGGTGGCGTCACCCTCGACGGTGAAGTTCGTGGCCAGGATCACTTCGCGGACCCGACCATCGGCAACGCGTTCGCACAGGCGGTCAAAATGAAGCTCCTTCGGTCCAATGCCATCGAGCGGCGAAAGCCGCCCCATCAGCACAAAATAGCGACCCTGGAAGGCTTGAGCCTGCTCCAAGGTCATGAGATCCGCGGGCGTCTCCACCACACAGAGCAGGGAGTCGTCGCGGCGCGGGGAACTGCACAGTTCGCACACGGGTTCCTCGCTGAAAGTGTTGCAACGCTCGCAGTGGCGGATCACCCCTAATGCCCGCTCTAGTGCCCGAGCCAGACGCCCAGCGCCGGCCTGGTCGCGCTGCAGCAAGTGGAGCGCCATACGCTGTGCCGAGCGCGGCCCCACGCTCGGCAGGCAGCGCAGGGCGCGGATCAATTCGTCTAGCGCAGGGGGCGCCTTCACCGGGGCCTAGAAGGGCAACTTCATGCCCGGTGGCAAGCCCAGGCCGGCCGTCAGCCCGCCCATGCGCTCGGCGGAGGTAGACTCCACCTTGCGTACGGCGTCATTGAAGGCCGCTGCCACTAGGTCCTCGAGCATGTCGCGGTCATCCTGCAGCAAGCTCGGATCGATGGCGACACGGCGCACATCGTGCCGGCAGGTCATGACCACCTTCACAAGGCCTGCGCCGGACTGGCCTTCGACTTCCTTGGTGGCGAGTTCCTCCTGCATCCGCTTCATCTGCTCCTGCATCTGCTGGGCCTGCTGCATCAGCCCGGCCAACTGGCCTTTCATCATCCTCGACTCCTCTTGTCCAGATCTGCCGGGCCCGGGCCCAGCAGGATCAACCGACTGGCCGGATGGACTCGTCGATCACCCGGCCGTCAAAGTTCTCCAACAGCTCCTGTACGAAGCTGTCCGTCTCGATGGATTCCACGGCGCGGCGGTAACGCTCTGCGCGCTGGCGGTCGTCCACCTCAACCAAGGTGTTCCCGCTGGATTCGCCCAGTGAGAACTCTAACGCCAGGCCTCGCCCCAACCGCTCCTCGAGCGCCGTCTGCAACTTCTCCCGGTAGCTCTTCTCCAACAGGTGCCGATGGGCGGAGGGAACCCGCAGGCGAACCCTGCCCTGGTCCTCGCCCAGCAGTTCCGAGTGCTGCGCCAGCATGCGCGCCATTCCACCCAGCTTCAACTCCGCGAGCAACGCCGGCCAAGCCTCCGGCTGCAACGCCGCTGACGCCGTCTGGGGCGCTGCGCGCGATTCCTCCTGCCTATTGAGCGCACGCGGGGTTGAGGCCGGGACCTCAGGAGCGGGCGACGGCCTCGCCGTCGGAACGCTGCCAGCCGGCACTGCGATCGTCGGCGCTCCGACCAAGAGCGCGGCGGCAGCGCGCGGGCCCGCGGGGACAGCCGCCGCGCCGACTCGTGGCGGAGATGCTGCCGCGCTTCGGGTACCTGCTTGACCAGGACCGGCACCCATGGGAGTGCCACCCGGGCCATTCGGTGTCCCCCCGGCCAACGCTTCGGCCTGTGGCGAGAAGGCCAGCATGCGCAGGAGCGTCATGGAAAAGCCAGCGTACTCGTCGGGTGCGAGGTGCAGTTCTGCACGCCCGCGCAGCGCGATGTCGTAGTAGAGTTGCAGGTCCTCTGCCGCGATTGCTCCGGCAAGCTCGCGCAGCTTGGATGCCTCGGGGTCGTCCTCGGCTATGGCCTGAGGGACGCGCTGGGCAATGGCCAGCCGGTGCAGCAGGGAGGCTAGCTCCTGCAGGGCGAGTTCCAAGTCGATGCTCTGCGCGGCCAGCGCGTCAGCGACCTCCAGCATTGCCGCCCCATCGCCGCGGGCCAAGGCCTCGAGCAGGCGATGGAGTTCGCTGCCGTCAACCACACCGAGCATGTCGCGCACCGCGGACTCCAGCACACGACCTGCGCCATGGGAGATGGCTTGGTCGAGAAGGCTCAGGGCATCGCGCAAGCTGCCCTGGGCTGCACGCGCAATCAAGGCAAGCGCCGCAGGCTCACGGTCGATGCCTTCGGCGCCCAGCACGTGATCGAGTTGGTGGTGGATCTCGCCCACCGGAATCTGCTTCAAACCGAACTGCAGGCAGCGCGAGAGAACGGTCACCGGCACGCGCTGCGGATCGGTGGTCGCCAGGATGAACTTCACATGCGCAGGCGGCTCCTCCAAGGTCTTCAGCATCGCATTGAACGCCGAACGCGAGAGCATGTGCACTTCGTCGATGATGTAGACCTTGAAGCGCGCACGCGTGGGCGCGTACATGGCGCGCTCGAGCAGGTCGCGCATCTGGTCGACCTGGGTATTGGAAGCGGCGTCGAGTTCCACCAGATCAACGAATCGCCCAGCGTCGATCTCCAGGCAGGCAGAACACGCGCCGCAGGGTAGCGCCGTCACCCCAGTTTCGCAGTTCAAGCCCTTGGCCAGGATTCGGGCGATCGTGGTCTTGCCCACACCGCGGGTTCCCGTGAAAAGCCAGGCGTGGTGGAGCCTTCCCTGGGTGAGTGCGTGCGTCAGCGCCCTTACGACATGGGGCTGTCCGACAAGCTCGCCAAAGTTCTTCGGGCGCCACTTGCGCGCCAGGGCCTGCGTCATCCTTGGTCTGGAACTCCTGGACTGGTGCGGGCCGTCGCCGCTCCCCGCAGGCGCGGCGCACCGGAGCCGCGCTCCGGACCGCTCACTGAATGGGGTGGCGAGCCTGACCCCCGGCACTTGCAAGAAATAGCTTTGGCTGCTTCCTTCCGGACCTGACCAGATTCACTACCGTGCAATGCGGGGAGGCCCGCCATAGAGCCTGAATTCTGTAATGCGCCCACTTCGGCCGGGACCGTCCCGGCCCCCGGTGTCAAACGACGGCAACGGGGATTTTGCCGATGTGCGCCCGCCAATGAGCAGGCCCCGTATTGTGGACGGAGTTTCCCCTGGCGTCCACTGCTACGGTCACGGGCATGTCCAGGACCTCGAACTCGTAGATCGCCTCCATGCCCAAATCGGCGAAGGCGACGACCCGGGAGGTCTTGATTGCCCGCGATACTAGGTAGGCGGCGCCACCGACGGCAATTAGCGACACGGCGCCGTGGCGCCGAATGGAGTCAACAGCCAGAGGCCCGCGCTCGCCCTTGCCGACCATCCCCAATAGGCCCGCTTGGCCCAGCATGAGATCCGTGAACTTGTCCATGCGCGTGGCCGTCGTGGGGCCCGCGGGCCCCACCACTTCGTCGCGCACTGGGTCGACCGGGCCCACGTAGTAAATGAAGCGCCCATGGAAGTCCACGCCCTCCGGCAGCGGCTCACCGCGTCCGAGCAGGTCGGCGATGCGCTTGTGCGCGGCGTCGCGCCCGGTGAGCAGGCGGCCGTTGAGCAGCAGCGTTTCGCCGGGCGCCCAAGTGGCCACCTCCTCGCGCGTGACCTTACCCAGGTCCACCCGGCGCGCCTGCGGGCTCGGTGCCCAGTGCACCTGCGGCCACTCGGCCAGATTGGGCACCGGCAGTTGGGCTGCGCCGCTGCCGTCGAGCGTGAAGTGCACGTGGCGAGTGGCGGCGCAGTTGGGGATCATGGCCACGGGCAGCGAAGCGGCATGGGTGGGATAGTCGAGGATCTTGACATCGACCACCGTGGTCAGGCCGCCCAAACCCTGAGCGCCGATGCCCAGCGAATTCACCTTATCGAAAATCTCCAGGCGCAGTTCCTCCAGCCGGTTGGCCGGGCCGCGCGCCTTGAGTTCATGAATATCCACCGGCGCCATGAGGGATTCCTTGGCCATCACCATAGCCTTCTCCGGCGTGCCGCCCAGTCCGATGCCCAGAATGCCGGGTGGACACCAGCCTGCGCCCATGGTCGGGACAGTCTTCACCACCCAATCGACGATGCTGTCCGAGGGGTTGAGCATGACGAACTTAGCCTTATTCTCGGATCCGCCGCCCTTTGCCGCCACGGTCACGTCCAGCGTGCTCCCCGGGACGACCTCCATGTGGATGACCGCTGGGGTGTTATCCCGGGTGTTCTTCCGCGCACCGGCCGGATCGGCCACGATCGAGGCGCGCAACAGGTTCTCCGGATTCATGTAGGCGCGACGCACTCCCTCGTTCACCATGTCAGAGACGCTCATGGTGGCGTCGGACCAGCGCAGGTCCATGCCGATCTTGAGGAAGACGACGACGATACCGGTGTCCTGGCACATCGGGCGCTTGCCCTCGGCACAGAGCCGGGAGTTGGTGAGGATCTGCGCGATCGCATCGCGCGCCGCCGGCGACTGCTCCGCCTCGTAGGCCTGCCCGAGCGCCCGCAGGTAATCCATGGGGTGGTAATAGGAAATGTACTGGAGGGCGTCGGCGACGCTCTCGATGAGGTCTTCCTGGGCGATGGCGGTCATGGGGGCGAGTCCGGCTCCAGCGTGCGGCGAGCCGTTGGGCGCGCGCGAGTGTTGTAGGGCTAGGCGCGAAAGTCTATCACCGATCCTGGGCCGTCCGTTGAAGGGGCCCGCCTAGCGACTGCGGCCCAGCCCCCCGCCCTGTGACTATAATCGCCAGAGCAGTAGCGCCCGGGACTTGGCGTCGACCGGGCACTTGATAACGGGGGAGCAGCAGACAATGAGCAGCACCATCGAATCGGTCATGCGTGAAAACCGAGTGTTTCCACCCTCGGCGGCGTTTGTCGCCCAGGCCAATGTGTCGGGCCCGGAGGCCTACCGCGCGCTGTGCGCGGAGGCGGAGCAGGATTTCGAGGGATTCTGGGGCCGCCGGGCGAAGGAGCAACTTCTCTGGCACAAACCCTTTACCCAAGTCTTGGATGAATCCAAGGCGCCGTTTTTTCGGTGGTTTCACGACGGGGAGTTGAACGCCTCCTTCAACTGTCTCGATCGCCATCTACAATCCCAGCCGAACAAAGTTGCGATTATCTTCGAAGCCGATGACGGCACAGTGACCCGTGTCACCTACCGCGAACTGCACCAACGCGTCTGCCAGTTCGCGAACGGCCTGAGGGCGCAAGGCATCGCCTTCGGCGATCGCATCGTCATCTACCTGCCCATGAGTATCGAGGCAGTGGTGGCCATGCAGGCCTGCGCGCGCATCGGCGCCACCCACTCGGTGGTCTTCGGTGGCTTCTCTGCCAAGAGCCTGCAGGAGCGCATCATCGACGCCGGCGCCGTGGCCGTGATCACTGCCGACGGTCAGATGCGCGGGGGCAAGGAAGTGCCGCTCAAGCCAGCGGTGGACGAGGCCCTCGCCCTCGGCGGTTGTGACACCATCCGCACGGTCGTCGTTTATCGCCGCACGGGATCTCCCGTCGCGTTCCAGGCCCCACGGGATGTGGATTGGCAAGCCCTCGTCTCGGGGCAACCCGATAGCTGCGAGCCCGCTTGGGTTCCGGCCGAGCATCCGCTTTTCATCCTCTACACTTCGGGCTCGACGGGAAAACCCAAGGGCGTCCAGCACGCCACCGCCGGCTATCTATTGCACGCAAGGCTCACCATGGAGTGGACCTTCGACTACAAGGCCACGGACGTGTTTTGGTGCACCGCCGACGTGGGCTGGGTCACAGGGCACACCTACATCGCCTACGGCCCCCTAGCGATGGGTGCCACCCAGATCATGTTTGAAGGCGTTCCCACCTACCCCGACGCCGGGCGCTTCTGGAAGATGATTGAGGCGCACAAGGTCACCATCTTCTACACCGCGCCTACCGCCATCCGTTCTCTAATCAAACTGGGTGCGGACCTGCCAAGCAAGTACGACCTCGGATCCCTTCGGCTGCTGGGGAGCGTGGGCGAACCCATCAACCCCGAGGCCTGGATGTGGTACTACAACACGGTGGGCGGCGCGCGTTGCCCCATCGTGGACACTTGGTGGCAGACGGAGACGGGCGGCCACATGATCACGCCGCTGCCCGGCGCAGTCGAGCTCAAGCCTGGCTCCTGCACCCTGCCGCTGCCCGGGATCATGGCCGCAATCGTGGACGAGACCGGCCAGCCCGTGGAACTCGGCAAGGGGGGCATCCTCGTAATTACGCGGCCCTGGCCCTCGATGATTCGCAATATCTGGGGTGACCCGGAGCGCTACCAGCGAAGTTACTTCCCGGAGGACTTCCAGGGCCGCTATTACCTCGCTGGGGATGGGGCGAGCCGGGATCTGGACGGCTATTTCTGGATCATGGGCCGCATCGACGACGTGCTGAACGTGTCTGGGCACCGCCTGGGAACCATGGAGATCGAGTCGGCGCTGGTCGGCAATCCGCTGGTCGCCGAAGCTGCCGTCGTAGGCAAGCCGCACGAGATCAAGGGAGAGGCCGTGGTGGCCTTCGTGGTGCTCAAGGGGCCGCGGCCAGAAGGTGCCGACGCCCTGCGCATAGCCACGGAGTTGCGCAATTGGGTTGGCCAGGAAATCGGGCCCATCGCCAAGCCGGACGACGTCCGCTTCGGGGATAACCTGCCCAAAACGCGCTCGGGCAAGATCATGCGGCGCTTGCTGCGCTCGCTGGCAAAGGGCGAGGAAATCACCCAGGACGTCTCCACCCTGGAAAACCCGGGCATCCTGGCACAACTGAAAGACTCGGTGAAATAGGCGCCCCCGCCGCTGCGGCACCGGCCTCGGCCCGCAGCGGCCTCGCTTTGACTTGGGTCGTCGGGTGGTATATCCTCCGACCCCTTCCCCGAGGTGTTGCTGCGGACGCAACGTCCGGTACAAGCAAGCGGCCATTGGGGGGGCAGTGCTTAGCCGCAACGGCGCGAACGGAGACGTGGATGAGCGGTTGAAGTCGCCACCCTGGAAAGGTGGTATAGGGGTAACTCTATCGTGGGTTCGAATCCCACCGTCTCCGCCAATAACAACATCAAAGCCCATGATTCTGTTGGATTTTTTGTTTTTTAATCATTTCAAACTATCAAAACCACTATCGATTGATGGCTCGGTTGGAGTGCTGTACGCCGTCCCGCCAGCGCCGACTTTCTGCATTTTGCGAAACAGATTTAGCGGTCGTCGAGCAGATCATCGAGACCCACTCCCAACTTCCCGAACTTGCGCATCATTCCTGCCAGCGACGCATTGACGAAGTCGTTGTGCTCGGCGTGTAGCCGATTGAATGTGCGCCAGTGCATTCCTTTGGGCTTGTCACCTTCGCCGTTCAGGATGCCCGCCTCCCAGCCGAGGCGATCCCTGATTCTGTCTGCTCGTCGCGCTGCACGATCGTCCGTGGTTTCCCTCTGACTGGCAAAGGCCAATTTGTAGCAGTACCGACACGCGAAGATGCCGGAGCCACCGATATACAGCAGCGCCACGCGCTGCCCACAGCCCCGTGCCGGGCAGAGCAACCAAGCACGTCGCCCGCCCAGCGTGCAATCGGTCCAATCCAACCGCACCGGATAGTCCATCG